>JAHFDH010000173.1 GCA_023249055.1 Candidatus Methylomirabilota bacterium | reverse complement strand
TTCAAAGAGATAGCCCAGTGCGCTTTCGACCGACAGGTTCACCCGCCCGCCGACCGAGGACGAGATCAAACCGTATTCGCTTTCCAGTCCGAGGATACGTTCCTGCATGGCAACCACCTCACTATCATCGTACCGGAAGCCCCTATGACGGTCAATCGAATTTATCGAAATCCCCCCCTTTATAAAAGGGGGGCGGGGGGGATTTAATTCGCGGGGCAGACCTGACGAAATTCTCAATGTTGGACGTGCGAACGCACGGTGTGACGATACAGCACGAACTTTTCACAGCGAGTAAAGGAGTTCACCGCCCTCAATCTATGGTATTATAACGCAGTATGAACAGGCTGGACTTTCTGAAGCTGGACAAAACGACGCTCACTGTTGCTTCGCTGGCTGATCCACCAGACGAGAAGGCATACTGGCTTGCCAAGTCCCCGAGCGAGCGTTTGCAAGCCGTAGAAACCATGCGACACCTGAACTATGGCCGTCGTCAATCTACCGCCCGACTTCAGAGAGTTTTTGAGGTTACTCAACGAACGTCAAGTTAACCTGATCGACCTGGCTCATCTCAAGACCAACAAGCAAGCAGCCGGTAGGCACAAAGACCTCGACGACCTGGAAAATCTTCCCTGAAATTTAAACCAGACCCGATCTGAGGAAGGTAAGAGATGGTAGGCGGTTATTCGGTATCGGTAAGCATCGAGGCGAGATCATCCTGGGAAAGGCGGTGGAACTTTCGGCCGGAGCGATGGCGCTCCAGAACTGCGACCTCCAGACTCTGGGGTTTGACCTTGGCGCTGCTTACGGCTTCCAGCGCCTGCGTCGCAAGTATCAGCGCAGCCTTCTGATCAAGGCCGGTGTGATAGTTATCCTTCAGGTACTGCCTGAGCTCTTCCGCCTGTCCGCCGATCGCGGCAAACCCCCGCTCGTCGCCGATGCTGCCGTCAAATGTAATTCGGTATAGCTCATTGGGGAGCGTGCCATCGGCCACTTCGACGACCAGTATTTCCACCTCCAACGGCTTCATCGCCTCGCTGAAGATATTGCCGATGGTCTGAGAGTAGGCGTTGGCCAGCGACTTGGCCGTCACGTCTTCCCGATCATACGCAAATCCCTTCAAGTCCGCATAGCGAATCCCGGCCTTGCGCAGATTCTCGAACTCGCTGTACCGTCCGGCGCCGGCAAAGGCGATCCGGTCGTAAATCTCCGAGATCTTATTGAGCGAGGCGCTGGGGTTCTCGGCCACCAGCAGCATGCCGTCGGCGTACTCCAGCACGATGATCGATTTCCCTCTGGCGATCCCCTTTCGGGCATACTCCGCCTTATCCTGCATCATCTGTTCCGGCGACACATAATAGGGAAGCGCCATCAGCTCACCCCTCGGCTTGAATGTCGGATTTCGGTTTGCGGATTGCGGATTCGGCTTCCCGGCGGCGATCGATAATGGCCTGGCAGACCTCTTTGATGCGGGCCTCAGGCACATCCTGCAGGCCCGACCTGGCAGCGATCTTTACCGTCGGAAAGAGTCCACGCACGAAGTCTGGACCCCCGGTCCCGACATCCTCCTCTGCCGCATCGATCACCGCCTCCAGCCCAACCGCGATCGCCTCGTCCTCAGTCATGTCGGCCCGATACAGCTTCTTCATTGTGGAGCGAGCGTCCTTCCCGCCGGAGCCCGTCGCATAGTAATCCGTTTCCTCGTACCGGCCGCCCGTCACGTCGTACTTGAAAATCTTGCCCTCGCGACCTCTGACATCGTAACCGACAAAGATCGGAATCACCACCAACCCCTGCATTGCCATCGGGAGATTGGCCTTGACCATCTGGGACAGCTTATTCGCCTTGCCCTCCAGCGAAAGCGGCATCCCCTCCAGCTTTTCATAGTGGGTCAGCTCCACTTCAAACAGCTTGGCCAGCTCGATACACGGACCGGCGACGCCCGCAATCGCAACGGCGGAGTACTCATCCGCCTTGTACACCTTCTCAATCCGCCGCGACGAGACTTGAAAACCCTCGGTTGCCTGCCGATCGCCCGCAATGAGCGCCCCACCCCGGAATCTCAGGGCCAGGATGGTGGTCCCGTGAGGGGCCTGCTTCAACTCGTGGATTTCGGCCTGCGACAACCCTTCAAGTTTGATCTGCATCTGCGGCAGGAGATCAGACCGACACTGCCGGAGCAGATCGAAAAAACTCGAACCTGGAACCGTGGAATCGAAGAACGAGTGCATGGGTATCCCGAATGGAGCGCGTGTGCGCTAGACCGCGATGTTCTCCAACAACTCTGCGGCGGTGTCGGAGCGATCCAGCAGTTCGGCCGCTAACTTCCGCGTCCCCCTCAACGGATCGGCCATGGGGACTCGCTTCACGGTTGCCTCGCCGGTGTCGAGGATGACCGAACTCCAACTTGCCCCATAGACCTCATCGGGATACTTCTGCAGGCACATGCCGCGGAAGTAGGCCCGAGTATCCGCAGGAGGGGTATTCATAGCGAGCAGTATCTCCTCCTCAGTGACGATCCGATCCACGTATCCCTGGCGCTCCAGCGTAAAGTACAGTCCCTTGTCCCGACGGAGATCATGATACTGCAGATCCAGCATGAAGACACGCTGATCGTCGAAGGAGCAGCCCTTGCGGGCGATGTAGGAGCTGATGAGCCCGTGTTTGATGACCCAGTCGAGCTCGCGGTTGAGCGTCATCGGGTCCTCGGCGAGCTTGTCCAGGACGTACTGCCACTTCTCGAGGAGGTCGGCCACCTGGGGGCTGCGTTCCCGGCCCTGGTAGTACTCGAGGGCGAGGTCCAGGTACTCGCGCTGGATCTCGACGGCCGAGAACTCCTTGCCGCGCTTCAGCCGGACGCGGCGGCGGCAGGTGATGTCGTGGGAGATCTCCTTGATGGCGCGGACAGGGTCCTCGAGGGCGAGGTCGCGTTTGATGACGCCGTCCTCCACCATGGCGAGGACGATGGCGGTGGTCCCGACCTTGAGGTAGGTCGCCATCTCCGACATGTTGGAATCGCCGACGATGACGTGCAGGCGGCGGTACTTCTCCTCGTCGGCGTGGGGCTCATCGCGGGTGTTGATGATCGGCCGCTTGGCCATCGTGTCGAGGCCGATAAAGGTCTCGAAAAAGTCGGCTCGTTGCGAGATCTGAAAGTTGCAGCGCTCGCCGCCATTCTCAGCCCCGACCTTGCCCGCGCCCGCGAAGATCAGACGGGTCACCAGGAACGGCGCCAGCCCCTGGACAATCTGGTCAAATGGCACCCGCCGTTCCATCAGGTAGTTTTCATGGTGGCCGTAGCTGTTCCCCTTCCCGTCGCTGTTATTCTTGTAGACGAAGATCCGCTGCCGCTCCGGCAGGGTCAGATTGGCCGAGGCCAGGCACAGTTCGAAGATCCGCTCGCCGGCCTTCTCATAGCAGACGACGTCCCGGGCGTTGGTGCATTCCGGTGTCGAGTATTCGGGATGGGCCCCGTCAACATAGAGACGGCCGCCGTTTCGGAGCAGCTTGTTGATGGTGCGATTATCCTGCTGGCTGGGCCTTTCCCGCTCCCCGCTCACCTCGAATCCTCGAGCATCGAGGAGCGGGTTCTCGCCGGTATAATCCCAGATCGACTTGACCTCGGCGATGGGGCGATGGCTGTTAATCAACAGGATGGAACCGGATACGGGGTCGAACCCGCGGGGATCCTTGGCGCTGATCC
>JAHFDH010000043.1 GCA_023249055.1 Candidatus Methylomirabilota bacterium | reverse complement strand
AACTCAGTCCGGACCGCATCGAGCAGGTCTTCCACCGTCAGGCCTTTGACACCTGTTGCGATCATCCTCTTGACCGCCCGCTTTTTGGCCCTCGTGCAGATCGATTCGATCATGGCTCCCGAGGCGAAATCTTTAAAGTACAGTGTTTCCTGCTGGCCGGAGGCGTAGGTCACCTCCAGGAAACGGTGCTCCGGGACTGTAGAGTACAGGAGCTCAATGGCTGCCGCGGTCATGGCCGCTGCCGTCTTTTCAGGCGTCCCATGAGTCTTGATCTCCGTCGCAGCAAAAGGCAGCGCCGGCGTCAGGTACTTCGAGAAGATCTCATGGGCTGCGCTCTGATCCGGGCGATCGATCTTGATCTTGACGTCAAAGCGTCCGGGACGCAACACAGCCGGGTCGATGAGGTCCTGCCGGTTGGAAGCACCGATGACAATGACGTGCTTGAGCCCTTCCACGCCATCAAGCTCCGCCAGAAACTGCGGAACGATGGTGGACTCCATATCCGAAGAGATGCCCGTACCGCGAGTCCGGAACAGGGAGTCCATCTCGTCAAAGAAGATGACCACCGGCGATCCCTCGGTAGCCTTTTCCTTGGCCCTGCCGAAGATCTCCCGGATCTGCCGCTCCGTCTCGCCGACATACTTGTTCAGCAGCTCAGGACCCTTGACGTTCAGGAAGTAGCCCTTGACCTCCTGGCCGGTCTTTTTTGCCAGTTGCTCGGCCAACGAGTGCGCGACCGCTTTCGCGATGAGGGTCTTGCCGCAACCCGGCGGTCCATAGAGCAACACCCCCTTTGGGGGTTGCAGTTGGTGTTCCCGGAAGTAGTCAACATACAGATGAGGCAGCTCGATCGCATCCCTGATCATCTCGATCTGTGGCCCGAGCCCGCCGATGGCCTCATAGCCGATGCTTGGAACCTCTTCAAGGAACAGTTCCTGGACATCAGTCTTTGGCAACTTCTCCAGAATGTGCCCCGATCGCGGATCGAGAAGAACATGGTCGCCCGGCTTAAGAGCAAGTTGCCGCAGCGGGTCGCCCAGCTCGACTACCCGCACCTCATCTGCGCGCAGGGTCACAACAGCGCGGCCCTCATCGAGCAGTTCTTTGAGGGTCACCACCTCGCCCTGCTCATCGAAGCCGGCCGCCTCAACCACATTGAACGCTTCATTTAAAATCAGTTCCTGGCCCTTCCGCAGCGTTTCGGGACGAATCGAAGGATGGAGGTTCACCTTCATCTTTCGACCACCCGTGTAGATGTTCGCGGTCTTATCGGCGTTTATCGATGCGAAGATCCCATACGGGCTCGGCGGGGCTGACAGTTTCTCTACCTCCTCGCGAAGGCTCTCTATCTGCTCTTTGGCCTGCTGCAACGCCTCGACCATCCGTTGATTCTGATTATGCGCCTGGCCTAACTGTTCACGGGACTGGTCGAGTTTGGATCGAAGAAACTCAAACTCTTTCGGCGTCTGGTCCAGTCGTCGTTGAAGGTGATAAATCTCCCCTTCGAGCGTCTTCACCTGCGCCTGAAGAGACTCGATCTCCTCTTCGTATCGGGTAAGCTTACGGTTGTACGTTGTCTCGCTCCCCGGAAGCTGCTGAGAAAGCTTCCGCATAGTCTTTCTGAAAGAGCTTAATTTCGCCGAGCCCTTTTCGGGGTCACTCATTGTCGCCTGACCTCCCTGCACCCTTGGTCCTGTCTCTCATCATCGCATACAACAATCCAAGGGCTACAACACAATCTAACTTTTATATTACTGACGATTCCGGGACTGTCAAGTTTTTTCCTGAAGAAGAATAGATCGGAAGAATCCGCTTTCCTAGCCCATCTTCGGCTTCAAGACAAGTAGCATATCGCGAACCGCCCGGTGGGCCTGCCATCGATCTCTTGTGGATTGCCTGAGAATAGCCACTGATCGCGCTGCCCACGGTCCAGATCGCCGCCACCGTCCAAGACGAGCGTCTCAATGTTCATGAACCACCTGGCAGATCAGGCGCGCAGCACGCTCGAGCTCCGCATCGGAATTGAGAATATCGGGGCAGATGCGCAGGACCTCGCCGCGCGCATCCACCTTCACCCCTTTTTCGTGCAGTCGCCTTACCATCGTGCCGGACTCGTGATGCACAACGGTAAGGAAGGCGCCGTGCGCGTCGCCGTCACCCGCAGCCTTGACGCCCTGCTCGCAGAGGAGCGAGGCGAGGCGACTTTTCTGCGCGAGGTTGTGCGCGCGCAGCCGCTCGACGCCGAGTTCGAGAGTGAGCTCGAGACCGGCGAGCGCCTGAACCGGCGCGAGCACCGGCGGCGTAGACTCGAGCCACGCGTCGCCGCCGCGGCCGTACTCCGGCGGGTCGGGCCGGGCGTAGGCGAAGACGTCCTTCTTCGCGAACCAGCCGGTATCGAGTGTGCGCATGGTCTCCGCGAGCCCCGGGCGCACGTAAAGCCAGCACGCGCCCGGCCCGCCGCGCGTATACTTGTACGAGCCGCCGACCGCGAAGTCGGCGCCGAGCGCATCGAGATCGAGCGGCAGCGCGCCGGCGTGGTGGTAGACGTCGAGCAGCACCAACGCGCCCGCAAGGTGCGCGCCGCGTACGAGGTTCGGCAGGTTCTCGACAATCTCGCCGGTGCGGAACATGACGCTCGAGAGGACGACCAGATCCGCGCCCGCGACGTTAAGCTTGCGCCAAGGCGCGAGTTCGAGGTCGATGCGTCCCTGCTCGCGGTAGACTCGCAGGATGAAGTCGAGCGAGTCGAACTCGCCGTCGCTGGTCGTCACGCGCGGCTTGCCCGGCAGCGCATTCAGCACTGCGCGCAGCCCCTGGCCGGCGCTGGTCTTGGGGACGATACAGTCGGCGCGCGACACGCCTACCAGGATTGCCGTGAGTTCTCGAAATCGTTCTTGTTGCTGAAGCCAGTATTGCCAGGCATCGTCCATGTCGCGGTACCACATGTCGAGCGCCGCGCGCACGTCCTCGGCCATGCGGTCGGGCGGGCGACCGAGCGAGTGGTTGGCGAGGTAGATCTCCTCCCTGGCAAGCACGCGCGAGAAGCGCGGCCACACCGAGTGCCGCAACTGCTCCTCAGTGAATCTCGGTGCGGACATCGACCAGTTCCGGAAAGAGCGACGTCTCGAGGGTCCGGCGCAGGAAGGCGACGCCTGAGGTGCCGCCGGTGCCCGGCTTGAAACCGATGATGCGCTCAACTGTCTTTACGTGGCGGAAACGCCAGAGCTGGAAATTCTCCTCGACGTCGACGAGCTTCTCGCACATATCGTACTCGGCCCAGAACTGCTGCGTGTTCTGATAAATCGCCTTGAAGACGGCAATCACGTCCGGGTGCTTCTCATATGGCTGCGACCAGTCGCGCTCGACGCGCTCGGGCGGCACCGGCATGCCGCGGCGCGCGAGGTGCCGCAGGAACTCGTCGTACAGGCTCGGTGAGTCGAGCAGCGTCTTAAGCCGCCCGTAGGCCGATGCGTCATGGCGATACACGTCCATAAAGCGCGCGTTCTTGTTCCCAAGCAGGAACTCAATGGCACGGAACTGATAGGACTGCAGCCCGGAGGCGGGCCCCAGCACGCCGCGGAACTCGACGTATTCCGAGGGCGTAAGCGTCTCGAGCACCGACCACTGCTCGAAGAGCTGGCGCTGTACCTGCTTCACGCGCGCGAGGATCTTGAAGCACGGCGCAAGGCGGTCGGCGCGTACGTGGGCAATCGCGGCCTGAAGCTCATGGATCATGAGCTTCATCCACAACTCGGCAACTTGATGCTGGATGATGAAGAGCAACTCATCGTGGTGCGACGAGCGCGGGCGCTGCGCCGCGAGCAGTTCGTCGAGGCAGAGGTAACCGCCATAGGAACTCTGGGCGGTGAGGTCTGTGATGAAGTTGTCGTCGTCCATAGCCATGGTGGTTCTCAGGAGGTCTGACACGGTGAGCCAACTCCTCCAGTTGTTCTCAAGCTTGGCCCCACCCTATAACCTTTTCCGGCACGTAGCAAGACATTTAGACGAATGCGGACGACAGCAAACACGGTGGCAAATCCTAAGCACCGTATGCTATGGTGGGAATGGACTTGAGGCGGCCCCTATGGGGTAAACATGACTGCGGTGGAGTAAAAAGTGCCACACCGACGGATAGACAAGTACACACGAAGCGCCACCCGCTTACTTCTGATCGTGGCGGCTGTCGTGATTGCTCTCATCGTCCTGATGATGTTCGCTGTAGGGCGCTGAGCCACACCCGGAATAACGGCGGGATGGCTGCGCCTTCGGCTCGCAATGACGCATCCCACACTCGATTCTTGGGCATGATGAAATGATTTACAAACTCGGTTTGGACAGATTATACTACGCGCTGTCGAGGCGAAGCCGCTTGTCACAACAGAGGAGAGAGAGGGCGTGATGGGGGTCCAACAGCCTGCACAAGCCGAGTTGCTGAATATTTATTACTACCTCAAGCTCACTCGCGGGCTGGAGCAGCGGGTGATTACGCTCTACCGGCAGGGCAAGATCGTCGGCGGCGTCTACCTCGGCACCGGCGAAGAGGCTATTGCGGTGGGGAGCGCCGCCGCGCTGGAGCCTAACGATGTCATTGCCCCTACCCATCGGGACCTCGGGGCGAACCTCATGAAGGGGATCACGCCGAAGGAGTATATGGCCCAGTACCTGGCCAAACAGACCGGGATCACCAGGGGTCGAGACGGTAATGTTCACTTCGGCGACATCAGGCGGGGCATCATCGGATTTATCAGCCCGATGGCCGATCTGCTTCCGGTGGCGGCAGGCGTGGCCCTGACCTTTAAGCTGCGGCGCGAACGGCGAGTCGTGGCGGCCTTCTTCGGCGATGGCGCGTCCAGCCGCGGCGATTTCCACGAGGCGCTGAACTTCGCTGCCGTGCTGAAACTGCCCGTCGTCTTTATCTGCCACAACAATCAGTACGCCTACTCCACCCCGCTCTCCCGCCAGATGGCTATCGAGCATGTGGCTGACCGCGCCAAGGCCTACGGGATGCCGGGTATCACTGTAGATGGCAACGATGTGCTCGCCGTCCGCGACGCTGTCGCTGAGGCGGTCGCTCGCGCAAGAGCAGGCGACGGCCCGTCCCTCGTGGAAGGCAAAACGATGCGGATGCGGGGTCACGCCGAGCATGACGATGCCTCGTATGTCCCGCCCGCACTGCTCGAGGAGTGGCGAGCGCGAGACCCCATCGACCGATTCACAGCGTATCTGCGGGACCAGAAGGTCCTTGATGACGCATCCGCTAAGGCGATTGACGACCGTATCGCGAAGGAGATCGAAGAGGCTGTGTTATTCGCGGAATCAAGCCCGCTTCCTGACACCAAGGACCTTCTCGAAGGAGTCTACGCCGCGTAGCTGCCAGCCAACAGCCAGTCGCTGCATTCTGAGGAGAGGATGGAAATCACCTATCTCGAAGCGATCCGCCAGGCTTTGTGGGAAGAGATGGAGCGGGACAAGCGTGTCTTCATGCTTGGAGAGGACATCGGGGTCTACGGCGGCGCCTTTAAGGTGACAAAGGGGCTTCTTGAAAAGTTCGGGCCGGAGCGTGTCATCGACACGCCGCTGTCCGAGTCGGCGTTCGTCGGAGCGGCAATCGGCGCGGCGCTCATGGGGATGCGGCCGGTGGTCGAAATGCAGTTCTCCGACTTCATTGCCTGCGCCTTTGATCAGATCGTCAACATGGCGGCCAAACATCACTACCGCATCGGTGAACCGATTCCCCTGGTCATTCGAGCCCCGTACGGCGGCGGCATCCATGCGGGACCGTTCCATTCTCAGTGTCCGGAGGCGTGGTTCTTTCATGTGGCCGGCCTGAAGCTCGTAGCCCCCTCCACCCCTGCCGATGCCAAAGGTCTTCTGAAGGCCGCCATCCGCGATCCCAACCCGGTGATCTACTTTGAGCATAAGTACCTCTATCGTCATATCAAAGGGGAGGTGCCGGATAGCGATACGATCGTACCAATCGGCCAGGCAGAGGTGAAAAGACCAGGCAGCACCGTCAGCGTCATCACGTACGGCGCCATGCTCCAGCACTCACTCGCGGCGGCGGAGCGCCTCCTGTCGGAAGGAATCGACCTGGAGGTGGTTGACCTCCGGACACTTCAGCCTCTGGATATGGCCACAATCGCCTCCTCGGTGAAGAAGACCGGACGGGTGATGGTGGTACATGAGGCGCCAAAGACTGGCGGTATCGGAGGCGAGATCGCGGCGCGCATAGCCGAGGAGCTGTTCCAGTATCTGGATGCCCCCATCGTCCGCGTAGCGGCCCCCCATACCCCTGTCCCCTTCAGTCCCGTGCTGGAGGAGGCATATCTGCCTAATCCCGACACGATTGCCGGCAAGGCGCGAGAACTGGCCGGCTTCTGAGCGCTGACTATGCTCATTGACGTCGTCATGCCCCAGATGGGCGAGAGCGTCGCCGAGGGGACGGTCGTCACCTGGCTCAAGAAGGTCGGGGAGCCCGTCGCCAAGGACGAGCCTCTCGTCGCCATCTCCACGGACAAGGTGGATGTCGAGATCCCCTCTCCCGCTGCCGGGGTACTGACCCGGATTGTCGTGCAGGAGGGAGGCACGGCACCGGTCGAAGCCGTACTGGCCTACATCGAGGAGGCGTCCGGCGCCGGTCGGGTCCCGCCCGTGGTGGAGCCGCAAGAAGGTGTTCAGGCCCAAGCTCCGGCAACGCGCTGGTACTCGCCCGCTGTGCTCGAGCTGGCAAAGGAGCACGGCGTGGACCTTACCCAGGTGAGAGGAACCGGCACAGAGGGTCGCGTCACGAGAACGGATCTGCTGGACTTCATCGCCCAGGCATCACAGACGACCGCTGCGTTACCCCGGGTAGCTCCTGAATCTCCCGCCCGCCCTGCCGAAGACCGGATCCTCCCGATCAGCCCTATGCGAAAGGCCATCGCTGAGCATATGGTTCGGAGCAAGCACACCGCGCCGCACGTAACACAGATCCACGATGTCGATATGACGACCATCGACGCACACCGGCAGGCACACCATGAAGCCTTCCTGCGAGAGGCCGGAATCACGCTCACTTTCCTGCCTTTCGTAGTGAAAGCTGCCGTAGATGCTCTGCGGGCCTATCCGCTCATGAACGCCTCCTTCACCCGTGAGGGGATCATCGTCAGGCAAGCGGTCAATATTGGAATCGCCGTGGCCCTGGAGGACGGTCTTATCGTTCCGGTGCTGCGGGAGGCAGACAAGAAGAGCTTCCTGACGCTGGCGAAACAGTTAGCGGATCTGGCCGCACGGGCGCGCGACAAGCGACTCAGTCCGGAGGAGGTCCACCAAGGCACCTTCACGGTGAACAACTTCGGCGCCTTCGGGACCCTCATCGGGACACCGATCATCGTTCAACCGCAGGCGGCCATCCTGGGCTTCGGAAGGGTAGTGAAAAGGCCGGTCGTGGTCGACGATGCCATTGTCGTCCGTTCAATGGCCTACCTCTGCCTCTCCTACGATCACCGCCTGATCGACGGCGCATATGCCAGCGCCTTCCTCAACCATGTGCAGGCCACGCTCCAGGGGTTTGATTTCTCCATTGTCCGATAAATATCCTGGCAGCTCCGACAACGTACGGGCAAACCGGCGCCATGGCGAACCTGACCAACCTCTTGTGGCTCTTCTTCCTCTTTTCAATCCTTGCCCCCTTCTTCCAACAAAAGATGCTGGACCTGACGCGGCTTCGGTTACTGCGGAGGCTAGAGAAGGCCCACGGGAGCCGAGTTATCACCCTGATCCACCGCCAGGAATCGCGGTCCATTCTCGGTATCCCCTTCTTCCCGTATATCGACATCGACGACTCAGAGCAAATCCTGCGCGCCATTCGACTGACCCCGCGAGATCTTCCCATCGACCTCATCTTGCACACACCCGGGGGTCTGGTCCTGGCGGCCGAGCAGATCGCCCACGCCATCAAGGCTCACACGGCCAAGGTCACGGTCTTCATCCCCCACTACGCGATGTCGGGCGGGGCGCTCCTGGCCCTCGCCGCCGACGAGATCGTCATGGACGAGAACGCCGTCCTGGGTCCTATCGATCCCCAGCTTGGCGAATATCCGGCTGCCTCGATCCTCAAGGTCGTCGAGATGAAGGACAGGAACGAGATCGAAGAGAAAACCCTGATCCTGGCCGATGTGGCCCGAAAGGCCATCGCCCAGATCACGGCGTTTGTGCAGGACCTCCTGCAGGGCAAGATGGGTGCTGACCAGATGGAGAGAGTGGTCGAGGATCTCACGGAAGGGAAGTGGACTCACGACTATCCGATCCTGGTGAAACAGATCAAAGAGTGAGGCCTGTCGATCCGGACCGACACACCCGAAGAGGTCTACGCCTTAATGGACCTTTACCCGCAACCGGCGCACCAGCGCCCCTCGTTGCAGTACATCCCGATCCCCTACCGGCGCGACAGGGAACCACCGCCGATGGCCGCCCGACGTACCGGCTAGGAGCAATCCCCCTGTCTGTTTTGAGTCCATTGGTCGGGTCTGCAACCATGTGGCCTCACGGCCCTGGCGGAGAGGTGATGGTTGGTGGGCCGACGGTGACGTCATCCCAGTTCACCGGAGGGTAAGGGTCCTTGGCGGGAAATCGAAACTTCCGATACCACTCCCCATCCACCCGCACCCACCGCTCCTCCATCTCCTGCCAATTCGGTTCGGCCTGTTTGGCCGATAGAGCGAATGGTGACGCGACCCGCATTTTCACCCGCACAAATCCCAGCTCGCCCCGGATCCGCACCCCAACGATTTCGTAGGCCAGGACACGGCTCACCCCTATACTCGGAGCAAAGGTCTGCAGCGTCACCGCCCGCCTGAAGGCCGGCTCGTGCGCGGTGTAAGCGGCCATCAGGTCACCGTTGATCCTGGCGTCCCAGTACCGGCTCGCGCGTTCCCGCAACCGCCCGGCTGCATCGAGGCTGCCTTGAGTCTGCATCACGGCGCAGCCGACAAGCAGGGACAGCAACAACAGCCCAAGCCAGCCTCGCATCATTGCGCCCTGTCGCGTTATCACGCTGTCCTCCCATCACACGCTATGCGCGCCGCTCGCGGCAATGGCCGTAGGATCGTCGGTGCGGCGATCCTACGGCCATTGGTCGCCTTTCTCCGGGTTGCTCCCGGCGAAGTCTACTGCACTGCCGGAAGGGTGCCGAGGTCCGGATTGGCCAGGCAAACCGGGTGCCCGAAGCCGCTGAGGCTGGTGGCCACCCCGGTGACATGACCTGGGTCAGCACTCTGGCCGGCCGGGGCGATGAAGACGATGTCCTGAATCATATTGTCTGGTCGGCTACCGCCCGCAACTCCGCCGGCAACGGCAGTCGCCAAGTAATCCAGCCCTAACATATGGCGCAGCTTCCAGGCGACCTCGTGATCAGTGCAGGAGGTATCGCCGCTCACGCCAACCCCTCCGACAAGTGTGCCGCTGCTGTTATACAGCGCCAGGCCGCCGCCGAAGACATTGACGCCGCCGATTCTCGCGCCGACCATCGGATCAGCCATCTGACCAAATAAACTCGCAGGCCCTTTATACGCCGCATCCGGATCCACGGGGTTACTTTCCTGCAGCCCGAACAGGCTCCCTCCGGGTTGAACCGCAAAATAGAGGTTAGCCGTCGAAAGCGCGAGTCCCGGCAAACTGAACGCGTTCGCGGTATTGGCCTTCTGGGCCGAGATGACCCGGCTGCCCGGCCACTGAGCGCCTCGATTGGCGCCGCTGAAGGCAACGGCGCACACGATGCCGTCCCGGTCGACCACGGTGGCCCACATGTTGAGTCCCAGACCGCTGCTAGCCGGGGCCACACTTGCAAGCGCAGACTGCAAGGCGCTCCAGGTGGGTAATGCCGCGCAGGGGCCTGCTGCAAAGGCTCCACTCACGGTAATGGCAAGGCTGGCAACAACACCTGCAATCCCACACACAAGACTCTTACGGCACCTTCTCAATCCGTCCATATCTCTTCAGCTCCTTTCGTTGTTGTCATTGTTTCGTTCGTGTAATGCCGTGGGCGACGTACATGCTCAGCACGCTACTCCAGAGACAGACCCTGCTCACATCTTCTTCCCCGTCGCGCTCCCTCCTTTCCCAGCCTGCGGTATGCCGCATTCGTTTGCCTTTCCGCAGCCGTTGATACTACATACCTGCTGATGCGATGAACCTCAGTACTTGGATGGTTGCCAGCGGTCGAAATTAGCCAACACCTCCCTATATGTCAATACGCCTTTTGACGTATGAGCGGCCGTCAAGATCGAAGCAGTTGCGCGCAAGCATCTATCGTCATACACTAGTATTATTAAAGGAGCACATGATGCGGATACTGATCGTCGACGATGATGTAGACATGCGGAGACTGCTCCTGCACACCCTCCAACGATGGGGATACGATGTCGTTCCGGCGTCCGACGGTGCCCAAGCGTGGGAGATTCTCCAGAACGAACCGATCAGTTTTGTCATTACCGACTGGATCATGCCGAACCTGGACGGTCTGGAACTCTGCCGTCGGATCAGGGAGGGGAGATTCGCGAGATATATCTATGTCATTCTCCTGACGGCCAAACACTTAAAAGATGAGCTCATCAAGGGGATGGAAGCCGGCGCCGATGATTTTCTGATCAAGCCCTTCAACGCCGGAGAACTGAAGGTCCGCATCAGGGCCGGGGAGCGGGTCGTCAAACTGGAAAACGACCTGGAAGAGCAGAACAAGAAGCTGCAGGAGGCCTATTCCAGAATTCGCGAGGACCTTGATGCAGCCGTGACGATGCAGCGAAGTCTCCTGCCCAGCCGCACCCTGGTCGTGCCTGGGTTCAGATGTGAGTGGATCTTCACCCCCTGTCATTACGTTGCCGGCGATATCTTTAATATCTTCCAGCTCAATGAGCATCAGATCGGCTTGTATATTCTTGATGTTGCGGGTCACGGAATTCCTGCGGCGATGTTGTCGGTCACGCTGAGCAAACTGCTCTCGCCGGCCGCCGGTCAGGGAAATCCCTTGATGCGCTTCATCCCGGATCCCCCCCACTACGACATCACCATGCCCGCGGAGGCTGTTCACACCCTGAACCAACTGTTTCAGTCCAAAAACGACGCGATGCAATATTTCACGATGATCTACGGCATCGTCGACACCCGCCAGGCCCGGCTGCTGCTGACTCAAGCCGGCCATCCATCACCCATCTATCAACCCAAGGAGGCGAAAGCCGACCTGCTCGGAACGGGGGGGTTTCCTGTAGGGATGTTGCCCGATGTCACCTATCAGGAAGAGGAGTTGTCTCTTCATCCCGGCGACCGGCTCTTCTTCTACTCAGACGGCATTCCGGAATGTCTTGGGAAGGATGGAGAGCGTTTTTCCGTACACCGCCTCATGAGGCTCGTGGATGAGTGGAGAGACCGCCCGCTATGCGAGGTAATGGCGGGCATCAAACAGGCGATAGAGCGCTGGAGGGGCAGCGGAGAGTTTGAGGACGATATCACTATGCTGGCGCTCGAAAGGGAAGAATGATGCACGCTGAGCTGTCAGCGTTCAGCCTTGAAGCTGTTCTGCTGATCGCTGACAGCGTCACGTTCAGGAGGACATAGATGCAACCGAGTTCACGCCCGATATCGGTCATTGACGAGCTGAACCGCTTGGCCGGCAGTCTGGATGAGTGTGTCGTGAGCAAGTGCTCCGCGGCGCCGCGAGTGATTGACGAACTCAACCGTCTGGCCGGCAGTCTACATGAGATGCTCAACGCGCTGGCCGAAAGCGAAGCCAAGTTTCGCGGGCTGGTGATGGATGCGCCGGATGCTATGCTGCTGGTCGATCACACGGGACGTATTGTGCTCGCTAACGATGAAGCGGAGCGGCTGTTCGGCTATACGCAGCAGGAGTTGGTGGGCGCACCCCTTGAGATGCTGGTGCCCGAGCGCCTCCGCAGCTTGCATACAGCGCATCGCGCGACCTACCTCACCACCCCTGTCACGCGACCCATGGGGATAGGTTTGGACTTATATGGCGTGCGCAAGGATGGGCGTGAGTTCCCCGTGGATATCAAGCTGAGCCACTATCCTACTAAGGATGGCGGCATCGTCATGAGCGCGATTCGTGACATCACCGCCCGCAAACAGGCAGAAGTCCAGTTGCGCCTGCAAACCACCGCATTGGAAGCCGCGGCCAACGGCATCGTCATCACAGACCGGGAGGGGACGGTCGTCTGGGTCAATCCGGCCGTCACCCCGCTGACAGGCTACACGGCCCAGGAACTGCTCGGCCACAATCTGCGTCTCCTCAAGTCAGATCAGCATGACCCCACATTCTTCCAGGACCTCTGGAAGGCGATTATGGCGGGGCGGACCTGGCACGGCGAGATGATCAACCGACGTAAGGATGGAAGCCTCTACACCGAGGAGCAGACCATCGCCCCCGTTCGGGACAACTACGATCAGATTACCCATTTCATCGCAATCAAGCAGGACATCACCGCCCGCAAGCAGGCAGACGCAGACCTGGCAGCCGCCAATGCCGAATTGGCTCAACTCTACGAAACGACGAGGGACCTCGCCGCGCGGTGGGAGGCGCTCTTCACGCTGAGCCGCCTGTTGAACCGATCACTCGAACTCGATGAGGTCTTCGGGACGTTTGCCCGGGCGGTGGAGTCGTACGTCCCGTATGACCGCTTGGGGGTGATTCTGCCGGAAGGCGATCAACTCCGCGTGGCCTACTCTTTGGCTCACCCCCCACTTGCTTCCTACCAGGGACAGAGCTGGCCAAAGACGAACGATACAGCGATCGAGTGGATCCTCACTCACCGCGAGCCCAGGCTGGTGCGCGATCTGGTCGCAGAGACCGAGTTCCGCGATGACACGTATCTAGCGCAGGAAGGGGTTCGGTCCGTCCTTGGGTTGCCCCTGCTGGTCGGAGGCGAGGTGCTGGGAGTCTTCTTCCTCGACAGCCTGACGACCGGGGCCTACTCCTCACGAGATATTGAGCGCCTACTCCCCCTGGCCGATCAGGTGGCTATTGTTATTGAACACAGCCGACTCTGGAACTCCGTACAACGTCAATCTGAAGAACTGAAACGAGAGATTGAAGAGCGCAAGCGCGCGGAGGTCGCCATGCAGTCGGCGAAATCCGCCGCCGAAGCGGCCAACCGAGCCAAGAGTGACTTCCTGGCCAAGATGAGCCATGAGATTCGAACCCCGCTGAACGCCATCATCGGGATGACCGAGCTGACCCTCGATACCGCGCTCACTGCGGAGCAACAAGAGTTCTTACAGGTCGTGCACTCGTCCTCCGAAGCGCTGCTGACCGTCATCAACGATATCCTGGATCTCTCCAAGATTGAGGCGGGACAGATGGGAATTGAGAACGTAGACTTTCACCTGCGGGAGGTCGTTGAGGGCGTAGCCGAGATTCTGAGCATCCGGGCCCAGAAAAAGGG
>JAHFDH010000042.1 GCA_023249055.1 Candidatus Methylomirabilota bacterium | reverse complement strand
GGGATCCGACTTCCTGCAGCATGCCGATCGCTGATTCGCCGTATTGCTGCTGGTAGGCCGCAAAGTGAACCGTGTAGTGACCCTTCTTTTGGACACACGCGTCCATTTTGTCCATGCCGCCGCCCATCCCCTCACCGCCGTGGGCGCGGGCCTGAGACGCCCAGGCAATCAGCAGAAGCATCGCACAGCACAACGACATCAGATACTTCATTATTCAATTCCTCCTTCGGTTGTTGCCAAGACCTCTATGCTGAGTGAATCATTAAATGATATTATACACCAAACCACCTGTTATTTTCTATTTTTCACTTTGACGAGATTCCGGCACATCCTTGGCGCGGTGGGTTTCGCGTTCCTGGAGGCGTTGCTCGAGCTCGGCGATTCGCTGGGACTGCTCCCGCATTCGCATTCTCAGCCGGAAGTTGCCTGGAAGGTTCAGGAAGATTGCCATGATTGCCCCGAGGGCGGTGGAGATCAGGATGACGACGACCAGCGAACTCTGAAACTGCCACCAGATGAATTTGACGACCGCCTCGCCTGAGTTCTGAATAGAAAAGATTGCGACGATCATTGCGAGCATCAGGAAGCCTATGAGGGACAACTGATTCATATCATGTCTCCCGTTCAATGCGCAGGCGGCAGCTCTTCGATCTTGATCCTGGCGATGCGCCGGCCTTCCATGTCGACGATGGTCAGCTTTTTGCCCTGATAGGTGATGATATCGCCACCCTTCGGCATTCGCTGAAGCTGAGTCAGCATGAAGCCCGCCAGCGTCTCGTAGACCGGCGATTCGGGGAATGGCAATCCGTGCTCATCCCGCAGGTCCTTGACGCTCAGGGATGCGTCGATGATGAGCGAGCCATCCCTCAGCCGTTCGACGGGCTTTTCGGCAGTTTCGTACTCATCGTGGATCTCTCCGACGATCTCTTCGAGAAGATCCTCCATGGTAACCAGCCCGTCTACACCCCCATGCTCATCGACTACAATCGCCATCGAGAGCCGTCGCCGCTGCAGTTCCTTCAGGAGTTGGCTGACCTGCATCGTTTCCGGGACGAAATAGGCGGGGTGCGTGATCGTCTTGAGGGACACCTCTCGGTTTTCCAGTTGGAGTCGCAACAGGTCCTTGTAGTGCAGGACGCCGCAGATGTCGTCGAGGCTCTTGTGGTAGACGGGATAGCGGGAGTAGCCCGTCTCGACTACACGCTTGAGCGCCTCTGCCAGCGGGGTCTCCAACTCAATCGCCTCAATCTGGGGGCGAGGGATCATGACCTCCTTGACCGAGGTTTCCGTGAATTCGAAAACACTGTGGATCAGCTCCTGTTCGGTCTGGTCGAAGATCCCCTGCTCCTTCCCTTCCTGAACCATCAGCTTGATCTCCTCCTCGCTGACAAACCCTGTGGTCCCCTGGGGGACGACGCGGAAGAGCGAGAGGATCAGACGACTTGACGCGGTCAGCGGACGGCCGATCCATGAGAACCAACGGCCAATGGTCTCGTGAGGTCCGGCAATGGCGAGGGCAACCCGTTCCGCATAGCGGAGGCCGATCGATTTGGGGACCAGTTCTCCGAAGACGATCGTGAGATAGGTAATGACAATGACGACTATCCCGAGGGCAACCAGCTCACCTGCCGCCCCCAGTCCGTCGCCGGGAAGGCGATCAAGCAACGGACGGATCACCCTCACCGCCAGCGCCCCGCCGATAGCGGAGGCCAGCGTGCTGACGAGATTGATCCATATCTGGATGGTGGCGAGAAATCGGTCCGGGTCATCCTTGAGCCGCTGGACTGTCGATGCCCGGCCCTCTCCGGCCTCTATAAGCTCCTGTACCCGGCTTCGGCGGAGCGAGATTATCGCGACCTCGGAGCCGGCGAAGAAGCCGTTGATCAGAATCAGCACAAAGATGAATATCGTCTCGAGTACGAGCGTTCCGCTGCCTAAGCCTTCTATCATACTGCTCCTTGTTCATCCATCAGCCATTAGCGGTCAGCTTTCAGCTGAGAGCGGACTGCTGAACGCTGACCGCTGCCTTTAGGGCCACAGGCCGGGATCAGCGGCCAGGCGCTCTTCGAATGGACGAAGGCGCTGCCGAAGCTTTCCGGTCGAGAATCCGAGCCGTTCGCTCAGGCGAAGAACGGCCGAGACCAGGTCGCACTGCTCCCTGGACTCGGTCTGAACTGTCCGCTCAATCAGCGGCGGCAGATCGTGCGTGAGAAGTTCATGCATCAGGACGACGGATTCCGGTTGGTCGATGGCGCAGCCCAGCCGGTCGGCGAGGTCGACAACCTCCTGTACTTCCCGAAGTTGATCCAGGTTTGGGTATTCGCGTAGCCGCCTCAGCCGCATCTCGAATATTTCGAACAGCAGATTCTGCAGGGACGCCTGCTGCGGAAGGCCGAGTCGCTTCGCGTCGTCAGCCAGCAGGAGCAGGCTGCGGTAGAGGTCGGTCCCGCCATCGGACCGCCACTGCTGCATCGATTCCTCCAGAGCGCGGATGACGGTAAACTCGGATGGAGCTTTCAGCGCCTCCGGGGGAGCGACGTCCCCGTCCAGGAACGCGCGGAGCAACCCATGAGTTTGCGTTGCCACCTCATTGAACCGTTTGCGGAGTACGTCCCACCCCGCGTAGAACGCCATGAAGACCTCCTGGCGCTCTTCCAGAGAAAGCATCGCGAATGAAACCGGCGTTGTCTGGGTGTCGTTCGAGAGCGACGCGCCTTCACCCTGGTCCTCAAATGCCTCCCGCCGTTGCCGCAGATCCTCCTCTCCCTTCCAGGGGAACAGGAAGCCGGCCAGACCGTCGGTATCCAGCCACTTCAGGACAAACCCAAATGCCTTGCGCTCGAGAGTGAGGGATGAACAGACCTCGACGCCTCCGGCGAGTATCGTCCCATTGATGAGTGGAAGGCGCTCAAGACTCAACCGGTGAAGGTCGAAGGAGTACACGCGATAGGGCTCCGGCAGATTCGCCACCAGCGATCGTATGGCGTACAGGGCTGCCGGGCGAGCAAGGTCGACCCGTGCTGTGCGAACTCGGACCTCCCAGATACGCCGGCCGTCGCGTTCAGCGGGGAGATTGCTCTTTGCGGCCTGAAGCCTGGCCAGAAATCTCGCCTCCAGGTTCACAGTCACAAAGGCAGAGGCGAGATCGAGCGCCCGCGCCGCGTGCTTGAGGTTCTGCACGGCCTCGATGTCGGAGATGTCGCTGAAGAACCAACCGTCACTGGACTGCATCTGGAGGGCATGCCGTTGCATCTCCAATAGTTGCAATGCCGCGGCTCTATCCTGTGTCGAGAGCGATCGGCGACTGTGCGCGCTGAAAAACTGCTCAATTGAAGGGCGGCTCCGATCAAGGAGTAAGGTGATATAATCGTCCCTCGCGGCCCAGACATCGGTGAACAATCGACTCGCCTGTTCCGCGAAGAGGCGTTGTAGATCGTGTCGAAGGGTGTCGATGGCCTCTCGAAAGGGCGCCCGCCAGCCTTGGCGCCAGCCCGGCTGGCCGCCGGTGCTGCACCCGCAGTCTTCCGTCCATCGCCCAAGACCATGGGCGCAACTCCAGGCACTCGCCTCGCGAATGGCAACCTCATGCGTGGGAGGCGCGCTCGCCAGGTAGGCCCCGAAGTTGGTAACCGTAAACTCCTTGGGTGCGGTCTCTTTGGCCAATAGAACGGCCAGCGCGCGCTCTCCAAATCTGGTGTGATGGCCGTACGACTCGCCGTCGGTGCAGAGGATATGCAGGCGTGATGGCGAACTGCGAGCCACCTCGGCGAGTCGGCCGGCGAGACGATCGGACCCTTGCAGCAGGCCATCAAAGGCGATGGCGCGGGACAGGCCCGCATCGTAGAAAAACAGATCGATCTCGCGTCCGCGAGGCAGCCGGCACTTGTATGGGCGCGAGGGATCAATCCAGTCGGAGCCGAGTTCATGCCACCGCTCTCCTCCCAACGGGCGCACCCGTGTTGCCTGCCAAGGCGCCAACACGACATAACGGATCCCGTGTTCGCTGAGCAGCGAGAGCGCTGCGAGGTCTACCCCTGTTTCCGGCAGCCACATCCCCTCAGGCGCACGGCCGAAGCGGGACGTAAACTCGGCGATCCCCCATGTGACCAGCGTGGCGCGGTCCTTTGGATCGGCGAGCGGCAGGATGGCATGGACGTATGGGTGGGCCAGGGCATTGCCGTGGCCGCCACATCGGGCCACACTGTCACGATCGCCCTCGATCATGCGGCGAACGGTCTCGGGAGCGTGGCGTTCGAGCCAGCGGAAGAGCGTCGGCCCGATATCAAAGCTGATACCCGCATAGTTATTCATCAGCCTGACGATCCGACCGTCGTGGTCCAGGAGCCTGGCCCATCCGTTCGGGGCATAGCACTCGGCGGTAATCCGCTGATTCCAGTCGTGGGCGGGGGCGGCGGAGGGCTGTTGCTCCACCTCATCGGTCCAAGGATTCTCGCGCGGCGGCTGATAGAAATGCCCGTGGATGATGACCGACACCGCGGCAGGCGTACTCATTGAGGCTCAACCGGGGCGCCGGACCGCCGGGTAGACTGGATGAGGCCGCGCAGGATCAGGCTGCGATTCGCTCCGCGCAGCAGGGACGACAGATCCTCGTACAGTGTGGGATCGTCGATAAGCGCCCCAAGCGTTCCCTCCCCTTGAGCCAGGCGAAGAGAGACCGACTTGAGATTTCTGGAGGTCTGTTCGAGATCGGCCATGATCGACTCGGCTCGTGGATCCGCAAACAGGATGTGCGCTAACCCTTTTTGATTCTGAAATTGCTTCATCAGGTTCGCTAACTGCTGAAGGGCGGCGGTGGCTTCGGCCAACTCTTTCAGGACGTTGCCCGAGCGCTTCTCATAGATCAGCGCGTGGAGCAGCCCGCTCCCCTGTTCGATCTCTCCCATGATTCGGTTGAAGGAGGCGATGCTCTGGGCCAGATCCTGCCGCGCCCCTGTCCCCGCTCCGCCGCCTACGAGCTGGTTCAAGGCATCCGAGATCTTCACGACATTGGTCACAATTTGATCGCCTTTCTGGAGCAGCTTGGCGTAATCCGGCGGATCGACGCTCGCAATCGTCGCATCCGGAGGCAGGACCGGCTTATCGAGACTGCCTACCGTTAGCTCGAGTACCTTGTCGCCCACCAGCCCGATGGTCCCGATGCTCGCAATCGAATCCTCACGAATCCGGTCCCGAAGTCTGGCGTCCAGGCTCATAGTGACCCGGATCTTCTTGCTGCCAAGGTCTTTGCTGAAGGTGATGTCGTCGACCGAACCGACGGAGGTGCCGGCAAGACGAACCGGCGCGCCGACATTCAGTCCCTCGATGTTGCTGAAAAAGGCGTGCAGACTGTAGTGGCGCTCAAAGATTCGGCTCCGGCTCCCGATGGTCAGGACAAAGGCGATGAACAGACCGATGAGTCCCAGGACAAAGATTCCTACACGCACCCGCATCCACTGCTCACGTTCCGCCATCTGCTTTTCCCTTATCGCTAGAACCTTGAACCTTGAACGTTGAACTCTTCTTATCTTACACCATCGTCCCGTTGACAAACTGCCGGACCAGCGGCAGATCGGCGCGCTGGATCTCTTCCGGCGTTCCGACGACGACAATCTTGCCCTTATCCAACAGGCCGATCCGATCCGAGATCTTGAATGCGCTCCGCATGTCGTGCGTCACCACTACCGACGTGACTTCGAGCTTTCTGTCCATGTCTACGATCAACTCGTTGATCTTCTCAGTGTTGGTAGGGTCTAGGCCGGTTGTCGGTTCATCGTACAATATGATCCTTGGCGTCAGCGCGATTGCCCTCGCTAAGGCGACTCGCTTTCTCATCCCGCCAGATAGGTCGGCCGGTTCCTTGTCCTCATCGCCCTCGAGTCCTACCAGGTGAAGTGTCTCTCTGATCCGTTCCCGAATCTCTCGCTCCGACATGGCGGTATGTTCCCGAAGAGGGTACGCGATATTCTCCGCCACCGAGAGAGAATCGAAGAGCGCCGAGCTCTGAAAGACCATCCCGATCTTCTTTCGGATCCTGATGAGTTGGTCTTCAGTCAGCGGTACGATGTCCTCTCCCTCAATGAGAACCTGACCCGCCTCCGGCTTGAGCAGGCCGACGATCAGCTTCAGGGTGACGCTCTTGCCGATCCCGCTCCCGCCGATGATGGTGACCGTCTCACCCGGCTGGATCGCGAAATCCAGCCCGGCCAGGATCGGTATGTGGTTGAACGACTTGTAGACCTGGCGAAACTCGATGACCGGAGCACTCATCTCACCAGCCCTCCAGCCACCAGAAGAACTTTGTCAGAAAAAAATCCGAGATAATGACAGCGATGGCCGAGGTCACCACCGTCGCGGTTGTGGCTCTGCCCAGACCTTCTGTTCCGCCGACCGTCTCCAGCCCTCTGTAACAGCCGACGATGGCAATGATGAAGCCGAAGACGACCGTCTTGCCCAGACCGCTGACGATGTCAGCCAGCGTCAGGTTGCGTGTCACGGTATTGTAGTAGAGCTGGTAATCGACCTGGAACTCGTACCTGGAGATGACCATGCCGCCCAGTATTCCCAGGATGTCCGCCATCACCGTCAGCAGCGGCAGGACCAGCATCGCGCTCAGCACTCGGGGCACTACCAGCTTTTTGATCGGATTCGCCCCCATCGCCCGCATCGCATCGATCTGCTCCGTAACCTTCATCGATCCCAGCTCAGCGGTGATCCCGGAACCGACCCGCCCCCCCACCAACAGAGCGGTGAGAACCGGCCCCAGTTCGCGGACCATTGAGAGTGAGACGATAATCCCCACATATGCCTTCGCTCCGAATCGGCTCAGACCGTACGCGGTTTGCAGCGCCAGGACAAGGCCGGTGAAGACCGCAGCGACGCCGGCGATCGAGATAGACTTTACTCCAATATGATCGGCTTGCCGGATAAGCTCGCGAAGGTTGAAGGGACGTCTGAAGGCGCAGGAGACAGTATTATAGGTAAGCTGCGAGAGCCCGCCCAGCAATTCGAGCAGCCGGATCGACTGGCCCCCAACTGCTACAGCTACGTTTCGCACCGCATACCCTTATGGTAGTGTGTTACCTCAAGTCAGGACTCGGCACCTGGGTCCCGGAGCCTGTTTTGGTGAAGACCCAGCCCTGGACAAACCGCTCAAACTCCGGCAGCCGGTCTTGAAAGGTGTCCGGAGAGGCTATATACACAAGGTCATAGACGCACTCGCCGGCCGTAGCGACGTAACTGCTGACCATGACGTCGGCCTCCTGGAGCCGCCCTGTGAGCACGGTATGGACGGCCTCCGTACCGTGCAGCGAGATGGCGTTCTGGGTCACCACCCGTTTTGGACGGATCCCAAAGAACAGGCGTCTGGCCAGCGTTCGCAGTGCTATCGGCTGCTCCTCATCGCAACTGACAAACAGCGCGGCAATCTGGCCGCCCGGTTCAGCCTGGAAGGCCAGTTCAGTCCCCTCGACCTGGAGCTGTCGCCAACCATCGCGCAACAAGGGAATCCTGAACCCTCGAGCCTCGTCGACCAGGAAGCCATCTGCGACGTGACGAGAAGCGCAGGCCGTGAGTGTGAACAAGATAAGAACCAGAGCGCTCTCAAAGCGCCAAGCGTATGGGAAGATGCGCCCCCCTCTCGGCGTATACACACTTAGGTGAGGCATAACCGCGGATAACCGTACAGTTGGCTAAATCATACTAGAAAGACGGGCGAAGCGTCAAGCCGAGCCGGGAACACTCTAATGGGGCGCCGAACGCCTATCGGCCTGCCCGTCGACGCTTGACTTTCTGCCGAAAGATGCTGTATAAACAAAGCAACTAAAAGTCATCCAAAGGGCGTATGAGTCGAAGGAGCTGAGGATCTTTCGCGAGAGCGAAATCCGATGGTATTGTTTTCGGTCGCCTGTGCCTGTTCTTGCCCACCTGGGCAGGAAAGGAATGCGCCTGGGCATGATAGTCACTAACCTCAGCGCCGGCTTTGCCGGGGCAGTCATCGTAGGCATGAACC
Organism: Candidatus Methylomirabilota bacterium; assembly: GCA_023249055.1. Taxonomy (GTDB): domain Bacteria; phylum Methylomirabilota; class Methylomirabilia; order Methylomirabilales; family Methylomirabilaceae; genus Methylomirabilis. The sequence continues at coordinate 5,447 of JAHFDH010000042.1, read as the reverse complement.
CTCCGCAGATCCCCCCAAGATCTTTTCTTGAGGTTTCACCGTTCTCTTGCAGTTCCAGCGGAGTCAGAAGGATGTGAGCGATGCGGATTCGTAAAGCCATTATCCCTGCTGCGGGTTTGGGGACGCGGTTCCTTCCCGCAACGAAGGCACAGCCGAAAGAGATGCTGCCGATCGTCGATAAGCCTACGATTCAGTATGTGGTGGAGGAAGCCGCCGCGTCGGGAATCGAGGATATCATCATTGTGACCGGTCGTGGGAAGGATGCGATCGAGAATCACTTCGACCGATCGCTCGAGTTGCAAATTGCTCTGGCGCGGCAGGGCAAGGAGGAGCAGGTGCGGGAGATCGAACAGATCTCCGAATTGGCGTCGTTTTGCTATATTCGCCAGGAGGAACCGCTCGGTTTGGGGCATGCGATCCTGACGGCAAAGGCGCTTATAGGGAATGAGCCCTTTGCGGTCTTGCTTGGGGACGATATCATCGACGCCGAGGTTCCCTGCCTGGCGCAGATGATCTCGACGTTTGAACGATATCAGTCCTCGATCATTGCTGTGCAGCAGGTCACCAAGAAGGAAACCAGCAGCTACGGGATTATCGACCCCATGCCGGCCGAGGATGCGGTCTATCAGATCCTGGATCTGGTCGAGAAGCCATCCCCGGCCGCGGCTCCGTCTGATCTGGCCATCATCGGGCGCTACATCCTGATGCCTGAAATCTTTGAGGCGCTTGAACACACCGTCCCGGACGGAGGCGGAGAGATTCAACTGACGAACGGCCTGCGGGCGCTGCTGAGATCACAAACGATGTATGGGCTCGCATTCCGCGGGCGACGGTATGATGCCGGAAGCAAATTGGGTTTTTTGAAGGCGACCGTACAGTTTGCCCTCAAGCGACCGGATCTGGCGCCGGGATTACGGGAATACCTGAGAACGCTCAACCTGGACGAGGTGGGCGCGGCGGCGGAGCGGGACCGAGACCTGTCCTGAGCCTTGTCGACGCTGTCGAAAGATCCAACGAGGAGAGCTGAAAGACGTGGCAGACGAGAAGACGGTGGAAAGTATAGCGCAGCAATCGGCCCCCGACGCCGAGAACCCGGAGACCAAAACCGAGGCGCAGGCTCGGAGGGTGCCGGAAACGATCCCGCTTTTGCCGGTGCGAGACGTGGTGATCTATCCCTTCATGATTTTACCTCTCTTTATAGGCCGGGAGAAATCGGTTCGGGCGGTGGACGAATCGCTTTCGAGAGACCGCCTCATCTTGCTGGTGGCGCAACGGGATGCCGAGAAAGAGGATCCCGGCGCCAATGAGATTCACGCGGTCGGAACCGTGGCGATGATCATGCGGATGCTCAAGATGCCGGACGGACGGGTCAAGGTGCTGGTTCAGGGTCTTTCCCGCGCACAGGTCGTCGGGATTGAGCGACGGGAACCGTACTTTGAGGCGAGGATCACCGAAGTTCCAGAAGCGGAAACGGTCGCGTCGGCCGTTGAGGCAGAGGCCATGATCCGTTCGGTCAAGGAGCTGGTCAGTAAGAGCGTCGCTCTGGGCAAGCAGATCTCGTCGGATGTGGTGGTGATCATCAACAACCTCGAGCACCCGGGCCGTCTGGCCGACCTTGTGGCCAGCCACCTGGATCTGAAGATGGAGCAGGCCCAGGAGGTGCTGGAACTGTTCGATCCGACCCAGCGCCTGAAGAGGGTCAGCGAACTGCTGAGTAAGGAACTCGAGGTGCTCGAGGTGCAGCATCGAATTCAGAGCCAGGCTCGGGAGGAGATGGATAAGACGCATCGGGAGTATTACCTCCGGGAGCAGTTGAAGGCCATCCAGAAAGAGTTGGGTGAGACCGACGACCGAGGCCAGGAACTGAAGGAGCTGGAACAGAAGATTCGGAAAGCCAAGATGCCCGAGGCAGTTGAGTCCGAAGCGAAGGCGCAGTTGGGACGGCTCAGCCGGATGCATCCCGATGCGGCGGAGGCCTCTGTCATCCGGACCTATCTTGACTGGCTGATCGAGCTGCCCTGGAGTCGGTCGACGAAGGACAAACTGTCGATCAAGCAGGCATCGAAGATTCTGAATGAGGATCACTACAACCTCGAAAAGGTCAAAGAGCGAATTCTTGAATACCTGGCTGTTCGCAAGCTGAGAAAGAAGATGAAGGGGCCGATTCTCTGCTTCGTCGGACCGCCCGGCGTAGGGAAGACCTCTCTCGGCCGCTCGATCGCTCGCGCCCTGGGGCGTAAGTTTATTCGGATCTCGTTAGGCGGGGTGCGCGACGAGGCGGAGATCCGCGGCCACCGGCGGACGTACATCGGGGCGCTGCCTGGTCGCGTCATTCAGGGGATTAAGCAGGCCGGGTCGAATAATCCTGTCTTTATGATCGATGAGGTCGATAAGGTCGGCGCCGATTTTCGGGGCGACCCCTCTTCGGCTCTGCTGGAGGTGCTGGACCCTGAACAGAACTACAGCTTCAGCGATCACTACCTCGGCGTTCCCTTTGATCTCTCGAACGTGATGTTCGTCTGTACGGCCAACCTTGCCGATCCGATCATCTCGGCGTTGCGGGATCGGCTGGAGATCATCGATATCTCCGGATACACCGAGGAGGAGAAGCTCCACATCGCCAAGCGCTACCTGGTTCCCAGGCAGTACCGGGAACACGGGATCGACGAGAAGCGCCTGCTGATCCCCGACGAGGCGATCCTGAAGATGATCAACGAATATACCCGCGAGGCCGGGCTCCGGAACCTGGAACGGGAGATCGCGACCATCTGCCGGAAGGTCGCTCGCCTTGTAGCGGAAGGACAAAAAGGGCAGACCAAGGTCACCGCGGCGGTCCTGCAACGGTTCCTGGGCGCGCCGAAGTTTCTCACCGATCCGGAACAGGAGGCCGACGAGGTTGGTGTTGCCACGGGTCTCGCGTGGACGCAGACAGGCGGGGACATCATCTACATCGAGTGCAGCATCCTGCGCGGGAAGGGCAGCCTCTCCCTCACGGGGCATCTGGGCGAGGTGATGAAGGAGTCGGCCCAGGCCGCCCTGAGCTACGCGCGCTCGCGGTCAGCCGATCTGGGGATCAAGGATGAAGTTTTTACCAAATGTGACATCCATATCCACGTCCCGGCCGGAGGAATTCCCAAGGATGGCCCGTCGGCAGGCATCACGATGGCCGTCGCGCTGGTCTCCGCCCTGACCAAGGTCCCTGTGAGGCGGGACGTGGCGATGACCGGCGAGGTGACCCTTCGCGGCAAGGTCCTGCCGATCGGTGGGATCAAGGAGAAGGCGCTGGCGGCGCGAAGGATGGGGATTCACACGGTGGTGGTCCCGGCGAGGAACGACAAGGATGTCAAAGAGCTTCCCGCCAATGTCAAGCGGGGCATGGAGTTCGTGTTCGTAGACCATATGGACCAAGTGCTTGAGATCGCCCTGACCAAGCAGACCAAGGCCAGGCGACGCCTCGATGTGGCCCTCAGCGCCAAATCCCCTCTTCCCCCCGTTCACAAAGGGGGGGTGGGGGGGATTTCGCATTCAAGGCCCATGAACCGCAGGCCCCCAACGCAGGAGAGGCGGTCCGGTGTCTGACACCCGAATGGTCCGGATCGTTCCCCTGGGAGGCTTGGGGGAGATCGGATTGAACATGATGGTCGTCGAAACAGAGGACGACCTGCTGGTGATCGATGCCGGGTTGATGTTTCCGGACGAGGAGATGTTCGGCATCGATCATGTGATTCCTGATATGAGCTACCTGTTCGCGCATCGGGAGAAGATACGGGCCGTGCTGCTCACGCACGGCCATGAGGATCATACCGGCGCGCTCCCTTATCTGTTGAACGAGGTGAAGGTTCCGGTTTATGGCACGCGCCTCTCGCTGGGGCTGGCGGCGGAAAAACTGAGGGAAGCGAATCTCCTGTCCCATGCCGACCTCAAGGCCGTTCGTCCCCGCGATCGCCTGCAGTTCGGTCGCTTCAATATCGAGTTCCTTCAGGTCTGCCACAGCATCCCCGACGGCGTTGCGCTCGCCATCGGGACGCCTGCCGGCATGATTGTACATACCGGCGATTTCAAATTCGATCAGAGCCCGGTGGATATCCAACTGACCGATTACCGACGACTTGCCGAGCTGGGAGACGGCGGCGTGCTGGCCCTGCTCTCGGACAGCACAAATGCGGGTCGGGATGGATTCACGCCGTCGGAGCAGGTGGTGGGGCGGGCGCTCAACGCGATCTTTCGAGAAGCTCAGGGTCGTGTGATTGTCGCCTGTTTCGCCTCCAACATCCATCGTATTCAACAGATCTTCGATGCGGCAGCCGCCATGGGCAAGCGGGTGGCGGTGTGCGGGAAGAGTATGGTGGCTAATACGCGGATCGCCGCGGAGTTGGGACGCCTCCGGATCCCCGACGACACATTTGTCAGCCTGGATGAACTGGAGCGGCTGCCGGTCGGCCAGCGGGTGATCGTGACGACCGGGAGCCAAGGCGAACCACTTTCCGCTATCGCCAGAATGGCGGTTGCGGAGCACAAACAGGTCCAGGTCTCCCCCGGCGATACCGTCATCTTCTCGGCGCGCGCCATCCCCGGCAACGAAAAGTCGATCTCCCGCACGATTAACGGCCTGTACCGACAGGGCGCCCGTGTCATCACTGAGGAGGTGGCGGAGGTCCACGTGTCGGGTCATGCCAGCCGGGAAGAGCTGAAGCTGATGTTGAATCTGACCCGCCCCACATTCTTTGTGCCGATTCACGGAGAGTATCGTCACCTGCGCCTGCACGCCAGTCTGGCGCGGGAGGTCGGCGTACCGGACGCCGGGACCCTGGTGATCGAGGACGGCGACATGCTGGAGTTCGACGATGCCGGCGTCCGGATTGCGGGCAGGGCGCCTGTCGGTCGGATCTTCGTCGATGGGAAGGGGGTCGGTGATGTCGGCGACGCCGTCATTCGCGACCGGCAGCGGTTGGCGGAGGAGGGGGTTGTGGCCGTGGTTGTTGCCGTCGACCACCATTGCCGCAAGCTGGTGGCAGGACCTCAGATTGTCTGCAGCGGGTTCGTTCATGCGCAGGATGTGAGGGCGCTCACTGACGGCATGAAGACTCTGGTCTGTTCGGTATTGGAAAGCGCTTCTGAAGAGGACCGGACCGATCTGCGCCTCATGGAGCAACGGATCAAGACAGCGATCAAGAAGCAGTTGCAGAAAGAGATCGAACGACGGCCGATGATCCTATCGGTGATGATGGAGGTGTAATGAAGGAGGCGGGCGATGGCGACTGAAGGCGTACCGGAGTCGATACCGACCCCTGGAGGATCGCGCAGAGGAGATCGATCGCCGGGGACCCAGATCCTCACACATCCCAAGACGCACGACGTATTGGGTGTCCTCGGGGTCGCGCTAGCCCTCTTTCTACTGGCAAGTCTCTTGTCCTACGATTCCCTCGATCCCTCGTTCTTCAGCTCGG
>JAHFDH010000172.1 GCA_023249055.1 Candidatus Methylomirabilota bacterium | reverse complement strand
CCGCTGGGATGGCGCATACGCGAGCTCCCGCTCAAAGGTGGTCCCTCCGACATGCGCCGTCAGCGTCTAGGTGTTCACCGCGCTCCTGCCCCCTTCCGCCAGACCTTCGATCACCTATCGTTGCGAGAGCCTCTAGCCATCACTATGTAAGGGCTAGCGGCGCATGGCTGAACGCGTGGTGAAAGCGGCGACGGCTTGGTCTCGTGTGGGCACATCTGCAACGGTCTGCCGCGACGCGCGCATTCGTCTTCCCGCCGCATCACACATGTGGTAGGCTTACTTACGTAGTGAAGCTCTTCAAGCGCGAGGAGGGCGCAAATTAAGGGGCTGTGAGATGTGGGAGGAGGGAGAAGCGAAGGAGATTCGCCGCGGAGAGACGATGGACCTACAGCAGATTGCTGAGATGATCCGGGCCTATGGCCGGGCCGCTCCAGCGCTGGAGGCGGAGCGGCTCGAGTGGCTGACCCGGCTTACACCCCAGGAGGCCCGGGGGATTTTCGAGTCCCTCTATGAGGTGTGGGAGCGAGGGGGGCGTCGCGCAGGGGGTGACTGGAGAACACTGGACCGTTGGCGCCTTGAGACCAAGCTCGCCGTGCGTGAGGCGTTTGCGCGCCTGGCCGCTTCGAGGAGCGAGCAGTGATCCCGCCTCTCGAAGCCGCATGGGAGGTTCACGAGGTTCTCACCACGCTCGGCTTCCCTAATACCTGACCCCGAAGCCGGCTTCGCCCTGAGGCTCGCCCCAGATCACCTCAACACCGTTGACCCGCGCGGCTGGCGGCCCTTTCCGACACCAGGCGATCATCGTCTCCACGGCTGATTTCTCGCCTTCGAACAGCGCCTCGACACAACCGTCCGACGTATTCCGCACCCAACCAGCGACGCCGGCGGCGGCCGCCTCATCGACCGTGCAGGCGCGGAAACAGACCCCCTGAACCCGCCCCGAAATCACGACATGCGCCCTGACGTGCTTGTGCTCTACCATCATCCCGTCCCTAGTCGGAGACCAGCACGCCTTGCCACAGGCGTCGATAGTATCGGTCCAAGGCCGCGTCAGAGCCGATCAACGCCAAGGAGCGCGCCATCATGCCATAGACGGCCCCACGCGGGACCTTGATTACCGTGCTCGGATCCAGCAGGTTGGGCGATCGTTCGAGCAGCGCCAAGGTCTTGAGGCCGATAAACAGCGGCCAGACACAGGCCAGGCGCATTCGCACTTCGCGCCGTGGGATCGCCAGGGTATAGGCCCAGCCTTGTTGGTAATGTTCGAGCGTAAGCGCCAGGAGAGAGCGTAGCAGCGGCCTGACCTTCATCACAGTAGTCGGATCGAGCAGGTCGGCAGGCTGAAGGCCCAGCGCGTCCAGCTCCTGCCTGGGGAGGTAACAGCGGCCGATTCGAAGGTCCTTCGGGAGATCGCGCAGGACGTTGGTCATCTGAAGCCCCTTCCCGAACCGAACGCCGCGTTGCCTCATCACCTCTCGATTCCATCCGGCGAGAGAGGGGCGATGCGCCAAGTGAATGTCGGTCCAAAACTCTCCCACGCACCCGGCCACATAGTAGGTATAGCGGTCCAGGTCGGCTCGCGTCTCCAGGGCGACGAGGCGCCCCTCATCCTCTCCCGGGAAGGTGGCGAGATCCATCACCATCCCTTCCGTCAGGGTCAGGACCACATCGCGGACCATTACCCGATCGGGCGTACCGAGGGAAGAGAGGATGGCAAACCCCTCCTCAAGGCGGGTGAGCAGTTCCCGCTCGGCCGCATCCTGCTGCCGGTCCACCAGCGCCTGTTTGATCGCCGCGAGTCGTTCGGCCCGCCCTTCCAGGATCGCATCGCGAAAGAGTTCAAGGTGCTTCAAGCGGTCGGCGCGCCCGATGAGCGCGGTGTCAGCAATAGTGTCTGCCGCTCGGGCGAGCAGATATGCGAGACCGATCGGCCGACGCAGATCGGCGGGAACTACCCGCAGGGTCAAATAGAATGAGCGGCTGACGCGCTTGAGGAGTGGGCCGGGCAGGTCTTGATTATTCATCGCGGCGGGTGGTTCGGCCAGGCTCACCACAGGCGGGGTTAATCCAGATCGATGTCCCGGGTGGGCCGGGCGATCGGTTCGTCTTTCGCCTTCTTGAGCAGCTCCTTGAACTTTCGCTCCAGGAGCTTCCCCTTTTCCTTCTCCGCTTCCATCGACTCCTTGAAGCGCGCCTCGCGCCGGCCCGCCTCACCCTTCAACTCCTCGACGGCGGCCTTGAGATCCGTGACGGTCTCCGCCTTTGGCGGCGGCTCATGATGCAAGACCGCGCCCAGCTCGGGGTCAACGGTCAGCCTCGCCTGACAGCAGGGGCATATCACTTCGATGGTAAGCTTGGACTCTTCGCTCATGCTTTGCCGCCAGGCCAGATGCTAACGGTTAGTTTATTCGGGTGTCAAGGGCGAAGTGGGGCAGTATAAGGTGATGTGACGCGGATAGTCAGGTATTACTGCCCTGGAAATCCTCGCCAGAGGCGAAAAGTAAATTAGAGTGGAGACGTGGAGGTCGAAAAGTAAATCAGTATTGTGTCCCTAGAATTAAAAGAATTAAGGCCGAAAGAAGCTAGTGTTGCGTGAAGTCGTGAGTACTAATAAAGCGCCCGAAGCAATCGGACCCTACGAGCAGGCCATCAAATGCAATGGCCTGCTCTTCACGTCCGGCCAGATCGCGCTGGATCCGGCCACTGGGACATTGATCGATGGGGATGTCTCAGCCCAAACACGCCAGGTTCGGGACAATCTCAAGGCGGTCCTGGAGGCGGGAGGAAGCTCCCTCGATCACGTAATCAAAGCCACCGTGTACCTGACCGATCTGGACAACTTCGCGAAGATGAACGAGGTCTACGCCGAGTATCTGGGACACGCGAAGCCGGCCCGCTCCACGGTCGGTGTAGCTTCCCTCCCACGCGGCGCCAGCATCGAGATCGACCTCGTGGCAATCACACGGTAAATCTTCGCCGCGGCATACCTCCTGAAAGTTCACAGCGCCATGCGTCCTTTGTCGTAGCACTAGCCTACTAATCAAATTCGATCCACCCAATAGCGGGGCTCGCGATGCAAGTGTGCCACGGCTATGACGACTATCGCTTCCCCATCCACGCCGTAGATCAGCCCGTACGGAAAGCGGGCTAACAGGCAACGACGTATCCCTGGCTCGATTTCCGGGCAGGACATTGGAAAGGTCACGGCTCGCCGAACCACCCGGTCCAATTCGTCAAGAAACTCCTCCCCCAACCCTGTTGCCTGTGCGTCATACCAGGCAACCGCACCGTCAAGTTCCTGCTGAGCCAAAGCAAGAAAAGTTACTTTCACGAGCGGCGATGCTTGGCCATAACGGTTTCATAGGGCACCGTCTGGGCTCGTCCGGCTTTGTAGGCTGCCCAACGTTTACGGGACTCCTCCGCCCAGATCCGGTCAATCTCCGGATCCGGCTTGTCCAAGTCCGTCAGGATTGTATCCACCAACCGCAGTTTCTCTACGTCCGACAGATCATGAATCTCCGCCGCTATTTTGTCCACTGTCTTTGCCATGTCAGCACCTCCGTTCGCATTCAGTCACGGCTTGTCTTTTTGGTGCCACTGCTGTGACTATTCTACCCCAAAATACACCACATGATACTCATTCGCGAGCCCGGCAATCGCGTAAAGACGAAGATGGATCTATCCTCAGTGATTCTAAGGACATACCACAGATTATCAAGATACACTTTTCCTC
>JAHFDH010000171.1 GCA_023249055.1 Candidatus Methylomirabilota bacterium | reverse complement strand
CAGTCAACTCGCCGGAAGGTCTGCCCCGCATGCGGGAGCGCGACGCTGATTTTGGCAGACACACCCGATGGCCGCAAGCGCGCGGAGCAGTTGCCCAAGGGGAAGAGCTGAGAAGCCGGAACCGTATTCGTAGGAACAGTAACAGCAAACCTGAGGTGTTGAACCGACACATTGTGAGGAGCTGCTGATGGCTATTCACTGCCCCACGTGCAACCAGGAACGGGAGTTTCCGCCGAAGACATCGTTGATCTACCATATCGTCACTTCGGGACTCGTCGGCGAGATGCTTAAACCCCTCTTTCGCCGGTGTGAAGAGTGCGGATGTCGGTTCACGGACGCGGTGGCAGCGCAAAATAAGACAGGGGGATAGTGAGTATCGTTGAGCACTGCGATTCTGCCGCACCGATCGACGGTGCGCAGGTTATCGCAGAGTCTCAGGATCGTAAGGCCGGATTCTGGATGCGACTGGCGGCTTGGCTTATCGATGTCGTCTGCCTTTTTCTGGTCACTATTGCGTCGACTGTTGTTGCCTTGACAACCATTTATCTCGGGGGTCAATTGGGCGGTGAGATCAATGATCCGGTGATCGCATTGGGCGGGTATACCGTGGCCGTCATCGTCCTATTGAGTGGAGTGGTCTATTTTACCCTCTTTGTCGGATCGTGCGGGCAGACCCCCGGAAAGATGCTGTTTCGCCTGAAGGTCGTCCGCGCTAACGGTCAGGAGATGACCTATGGCAGGGCGTGGCTTCGATCGCAGGCTTGGATGCTGTCGCTGCTGCTGTTCGGCCTTGGCTTTCTGATGATCGCGTGTACCCGCCAAAAACGCGCCCTGCACGACATCCTGGCAGGCACGTCCGTCATCCGCCTCCCGCGCGCGTCCTAACAGTTATACAGTTTTAACCTTGACAAGGAGCGGCGAGGAGGCTATTTTTAAACGCTGCGAAGGGAGTCGTGTACGGTGTTTGAGGGGCTTACAGAACGCCTGGGTCTAGTCCTGAAAAAGCTTCGTGGCCACGGGCGCCTCAGCGAAGAGAATATCGCCGAAGCGCTTCGCGAGGTGCGGCTCGCTTTACTCGAAGCGGACGTCAATTTTAAGGTTGTCAAAGGGTTCATCGAGCGCATTCGCGAACGGGCCGTCGACCGCGAGGTATTAGAGAGCCTGACCCCCGGCCAGCAGGTTGTCAAAGTCGTCTACGAAGAGCTGGTCGAAGTACTGGGCAAGACACGCGCCCCCCTGACCTATGCGTCGGAGCCGCCAACGACCATCATGCTGGTCGGCCTGCATGGATCAGGCAAGACGACGACGTCGGCGAAGCTCGCCCGATGGTTCGTATCCGAAGGGCGGTCGCCGTTGTTGGTGGCGGCCGATACGGTGAGACCGGCAGCCAGGGAGCAGCTTCAGACGTTGGGGCGGGCCCTCGGGGTTCCGGTGTACGCCGGGCCGGGTTCGGCGCTGCAGGTGTGCCAGGAGGCGCGGCGACTGGCAAAAGAGCGCGGGCAGAATCCGGTCATTCTTGACACCTCCGGGCGACTCCATATCGATGAGCCGCTAATGCAAGAGCTGATCGCGATTGCTGCGGCAACTTCTCCGACCGAGCGGCTGATGGTTGCCGACGCCATGACCGGACAGGATGCGGTCAACTCCGCCCTCCGGTTCAACGCGGATCTCGACCTGACGGGGTTCATCCTCACCAAGCTGGATGGGGATTCCAGGGGCGGGGCGGCGCTCTCGATCAGGTCGGTGACGGGGAAGCCGATCAAGTTCATCGGGGTCGGCGAGAAGCCCGATGCGCTTGAGCCGTTCCATCCGGAACGACTGGCGTCTCGAATCCTCGGAATGGGCGATATCCTGACCCTCGTGGAAAAGGCGCAGGCGAGGGTCGATCAGAAACAGGCCCAGGAGCTTGTGAAGAGGGTTCGCTCCGAGGGCTTTACGCTGGAGGATTTTCGTATGCAACTCCAGCAACTGAAGGATCTTGGGCCCCTCGATCAGGTGATGGAGATGATCCCGGGGTTGTCCCGGCACAAGGGCCTGGCCGATACCTCTTCAGCAGAGCGAGATTTCAAACAGGCTGAGGCGATTATCAACTCGATGACTCGGAAGGAACGGACGGTTCCAGAGATTCTCAATGGAAGCCGCCGCCAGCGAGTCGCCGCCGGAAGCGGCACATCGGTAGCGGATGTCAATCGTCTGCTCAAACAGTTTGTGCAGGCCCGGAAACTGATGAAACATGTCATGCCCGGGGGTAGCGGGGCGAAGGCAAAAATGGCAAAGCGCCTCCGGTCCTTCATGGGCGTATGACACAGAGCGGAGAAGAGGGAGATTAAAGATGGCTGTGAAGATCAAGTTGCGGCGGATAGGGGCAAAGAAGCACCCATTCTATCGCATGGTGGTGGGAGACGCACCGGTTGCGACGGGCGGCAAGGCACTGGAGATCCTGGGCACGTACGATCCCCACGGGGATCCGCCTGCGCTCTCTGTGCAGGCGGAGCGCGCGTTGCATTGGCTGCAGCGGGGGGCCGAGCCAACTGACAGCGTTCGCCAGCTTTTGCGTCGCGCCGGCGTCATGCGGCAATTGGCTGAGCTGAAAGCCGCAGCCAAGGGTCAATAAGGCAAGAGGCGTTAGGCCAACGCACCGGAAGGAGGACACATGGAAGGCGGTCCGTCGGTTCCGAATCAGAGTCCCGAGGAGCAAGCGAACGCGCTCAAAGAACTGGTGGAACGGATGGCCAGGGCGCTGGTGGACAGCCCGGAGCAGGTAACCGTCGAGTCGGCAGAGGAGGATAACGCGATGGTCCTCCGCCTGCGAGTGGCCTCTTCCGATGTCGGCCGGGTGATCGGTAAGCAGGGCCGGACGGCCAAGGCGATGCGTACAGTGTTGCACGCCATCGCGGCTCGGTCGAAGCGCCGGGCTGTTCTGGAGATCCTGGAATAGGTGAACGGCGCGCAGCACCTTGTCCTGGGCAAGGCTGTCAAGGCGTGGGGGCTCAAGGGAGAACTGAAGGTACAGCCGTACGCCGACTCGATGGCAATTGCGGAAGGGTCATCAACCGTGTCTCTCAGAGGAGCCGATGGCGACCTTGTCGAGTACGCGGTTGAGCGGGTTCGACGGGCGGGCCCAGCCTGGATCCTGCAATTGCGCGGCATACAGACCATTGAGCAGGCCGAACGGCTGGTCGGCTGCGAGTTGGTGATTCCCAGATCGGCAGCCCCAACGCTCCCGGAGGGCACCTATTACCAAGCCGACCTGATCGGCCTTCGGGTCGTGACTGAAGACGGGCGAGCGCTCGGACGAATCGTCGAGATCCTGGAAACGGGCGCCAACGATGTCTACGTGGTCCACGGTGAAGGTTTGGAATGGCTGCTGCCCGCGACCAAGGAGGTCGTGCGAAAGGTTGATCTTACGCGGGAGATCATGCTGGTCCGTCTCCTGGAAGGGATGATCGAAGCTGAGGCGGTATGACATCCTCACCCTGTTCCCCGGGTTTTTTCAGGGACCGCTCTCGGAAAGCATCCTCAAGCGGGCCCAGCAGCACGGCATCGTGCAGATCACCGTTCACGATCTTCGGAGCTATGCCCACGATCGTCATGCCGTCGTGGATGATCGGCCGTACGGGGGCGGCGCCGGAATGGTGCTTAAGCCCGAGCCGATCCTTGAGGCGGTCGCAAGTCTTCGCCGGGAGCCGGAGACACATCTGATCCTTCTGACCCCCCAGGGTCGTCCGTTTAAGCAGGCGATTGCCCAGG
>JAHFDH010000041.1 GCA_023249055.1 Candidatus Methylomirabilota bacterium | reverse complement strand
CAGACCAAGGAGACCCGCTTCCCCCAGGACGATCTGCACCAATTGCGCCCTCGTCGTGCCGACCGACCGCAATATGCCGATCTCCCGCCGCCGGCTCAGGACCGAGGCCCACAAGACGTTAAAGATTCCAAGAATACCGACCAGAATTGCGATCAGTTCCAGAGCGCGCGCCACCGCAAAGGTGTTGTCAAAGATCTCCAGGACCCTGGCCTTCAGCGCTCGATTCGAGTTGAGCGCGATCGCGCTATCCTCGCCTGCAATCGCCAGAAGCTGCCGCCGCACAGCCGTCTCGTCGGCTCCCGGCTGAAGATAGATCGCCAGGATGTCGGCTCCGTGCTCGCCCTTCATTCTTGTCCAGAGACTTCGATCCATCACCACTTTGCCGCCGTCGGTTGAGTAGTCATAGAAGACCCCGGCAATCGAGACCTCGACCCGGCCTGAGGGAAGATAGAGCGGTATTCGGTCGCCCTCGGCGAGCCCCCTGGACAGCGCAAGGCTTTCCGAGACGATGACACCATCCTCGTCCTTGGCGCGCCGCAAGATCGCAGCCGACTCCCCTCTCCTGAACAGGAGCCTGCCGTACCGCGCGACCACCTCAAAATCCCCCGCCGCGAGTAACCCCTCTTGCCCCAGCAACTCGACCCGTTTGCCGATGAACGGGTCAAGGGCAGCGATACCGGAAATCCGGGCGGCGCCCTCGATGAAGGTGCGGGAAAGCCTTGCCTGGCTTCCCTTCACGAAGCGCGCAGCCGGCGACACGATGAGATCGGCTCTGATCGTCTGCTCTACCCACAACTCCACTGTCCGCCGGAAGCTGCCGATCATGAGGGTCAGCCCGACCAGCATGGCGATGGCGGTCATCATCGCGGCGACCGCAACCGCACTGCGCCCGACCTGCGAAGAGAGATTGCCGGCCGCGAGCGTGAGTAGCGGAGCCCGCCGTCCCCCGCAGAGGATACGAATGCCTGCCCCGGTAAGGTGCAAGAGCTGGGGGGTGAAGCAGGCGACCCCGAAGATGAGGCAGGCCAGCGAGAGATAACCGAAGAGGGGAGTGCCCGCAACCGGACCCGGGCGAGTTAGGAGGAACGACGCGACGAGCAGCAGGAGGCCGCCCAGCATGGCAAGCCGGGAGCGGCGCATCCAGGTTCTTTCAAAAGAACCCACCTGCATCGCATCCTTCGGTGTGATCCGGCTTGCCGTATAGGCCGGCGCGAGGGAGGCCAGTAACGCACCGGCGCTGCCCAACCCGAGCGCCGTGAGCAGTACGACCGGACTGACCTCGATCGCTTCTACTTGGAGGTAGGCATAGAGGGTTGAGACGGTCTTTGAGACACTCTGCAGGAGCGTTCGGCCCAACAGCAGCCCGCCGCCGACTCCGAACAGCGAGCCCAGCAGTCCCAGCATCATCCCTTCCGCGGCAAAGAGCGCAGCGACTCCGCCCCGCGTGAGGCCAAGTGAACGGAGGATCCCGATCTGACGCCGCCGCTCCAGGACCGAGAGGGAGATGGCATTGTAGACCAGGAACAGACTGACCAGCAACGCGATCGCGCTCAGGGCGGTCAGGTTGAGACGAAATGCCCGGAGCATTTTCTCCACCTGGCGGCCCCGCCGATCGGGACGCTGGATGGTCACATACGGTGGCAGGAGTGTCGCCAGGCGCGCCCTGATCTCATCCAACGGGACCGGGTCATCCGTGACTAGATCGATCCGATCGAGTCGGCCGAACTTCCCGAACGCCGCCTGGGCTGCGGCGATGTCTAGGATTGCGATATTGCCGTCAAAGGCTCGAGCCGGCCCTTGCGGGGCGAGCAGGCCCTTCACGCTGAACCGCTGCCGCCTCGGTCCGACCAGGAGGGTGAGGCTCCCACCTTTCTGTAGTCCGTGCGTCTGTGCGAACGCTGTCGTCACAAAGATGGCGTCGGGGCTGAGCAACTCCTCCATCGCAGGCGGACGGTCGCCGTCGGTCAGTCGATACTCTCGAAGGGGGTCTTCGGCAAACAGATCGACCCCCATCAGCAAAAGAGCATCGCCAGGCTGATCAGCGACGGAGGCTACGGTTTGGATGATCGGCGCGGCCGCCGATATCCCGTTTACCCGCTGTATCGCTGGCAGGAGCCGTTCGTCGATTCCCAACTCGCCGCCGGAGATCTCGAGTGTGGCCCGGCCTGCTACCAGATCGATAGCCCGCGTAAACGAGCGCAGGACACTGTCGTTGGTTGTCTGGATGGCGGTAAAGGTGGCGACACCGATGGCCACGCCCGCTACGGTCACCAGCACCCTGATCGGGCTTGTTCGCAGATGGCGGAAGATCGTGAGTCGCATGACCGACCAGGTATGCATGTCAGGGTCCCTCAATCCCAGCCAGTTTTCCGTCACGAACGTGGACGATTCGACCGGCCCTCCTCACCGCCTCCCGACTATGGGTGGCCAGGACAATCGTCTGGCCTTGATCGTGGTGCAACTCCTCGAGCAGATCCAGGATCGCGCCGCCCGCCACCGAATCCAGGTTCCCAGTCGGCTCATCGGCCAGGACAACCTGCGGCTCGACGACGATCGCCCGGGCGATGGCCACCCGCTGCTGTTCCCCGCCGGACAGCTCGTGAGGCCAGTGCTCCGCGCGGTGGGTCAAGCCTACCCGGCGCAGCCCCCGCTCAACGCGCTGCTCGACTTCGCCGCGCTGTAACCCGTCCAACAACAGCGGCAGGGCCACGTTCTCCCTGGCGGTGAGTGTCGGCAGCAGGTTGAAGAACTGGTAGACGATTCCCACCCGACTCCGGCGAAGCCGCGAGAGACTGTCATCCGACAGACGGTCCAGACGGTCCCCCTCTAACCATACCTCGCCGGAAGTCGGCTGGTCGATCCCAGCCATCAGGTTGAGGAGAGTGGTTTTGCCGCAGCCGCTCGGTCCGACCAACGCGACAAACTCTCCCGGTCCGATGGTCAACGTGACCCCATCGAGGGCCCGCACCTCAGCCGTACCCAGCGAGTAGATCTTTGACACCTGCTGCAGCCTGATCATACAGCCCCCCTTTGCCCCGATCTCACTTATTATCACGTGTACCTTCCGCCGAGTCAACGCGCCCGCTCCCAAAGGGTCGCGTATAACAGCCGGAAATTCGATTGACAACCCTATAGACGAAGAGTATAGATACCTCCAATCCGAAATAACCGGGCAACATGTCAGCGTGTGCCCGGTTTCGCCCTTCCTATTGGTAAAAAGCTGCTTGTTGTTCGTACAGTGTGAATGAGGCAAGGTTGCGTGGGGAGTACTACAGGTCGCTCTGCTCATAGAGCCATTGCTGAGGAGGCGAACGCACATGGAGAAATCATGGAAGCTGAAGGTGATCTCGAGCGTAGGCCTGTTGTTTTCTGTCATGCTTCTGCTTTCAGGCTGCCCGAAGCGCGCAGATCTAGGCAGTATGGAGGCTGGGTCGGCCCCGACTCAATCCGAGGAAAAGGTGAAGCCTGCGACGCCGATTCAGGAGCCGCCGGCTGCAGGGGCGCCTTCGGCGCAGCAACCGACAATGGCGGGCAAGGAGTCGCCGCTCAAGGACATCTTTTTTGATTTTGACAAATCGGCCATCCGCAACGATGTGAAGTCAAGTCTCAACGAGGATCTTCAATGGCTCAACGCCAATCCGACGGCGCAGACTACGATCGAAGGCCATTGCGATGAACGCGGCACAGCGGAATATAATCTGGGCCTGGGTGAACGACGGGCCAAGGCTGTCCAGGACTACCTTGTGGCGGCAGGCATTGATGCCAAGCGTGTCAAGACCGTAAGCTTTGGGAAGGAGCGCCCGTTTGCCATGGGTCACGATGAGTCGGCCTGGAAGTGGAACCGAAGGGCGCACTTCGTGGTAAGCGAATAGCGCTCAGCGGGACTATGATCGGAAGAAAATGAGGGTAACCAGGAGAAAGAGGGGGAGGAGGATGCTGACCGTGTACTTCATGTACCCGAAGAAGGACGGCATCTTAACCCCGGCCTCTTCCGCGATTGCCTTGACCATGAAGTTCGGGCCGTTGCCGATATAGGTGTTCGCTCCCATAGAGACGGCGCCGACGGAGATCGCCGTGAGGAGCGTCTCGCCATCCAGACCTCCGGCTGCGGCCCGCAGAAGCTTGCCCAGATGCGCCGCCTCCGTCCCCATCAGCCCGCTGGCCATCGACGCAAAGGTCAGATAGGTCGGCGCATTATCGAGGAAGCTCGAGAGGAATCCCGTCACCCAAAAAAACTGCCATGAGTGCGTAAGACCAAGCTCGCCTCCGCGCGACTCCAGGAGGGCCAGCGCAGGGATCATTGTCGCGAAGATTCCGGCAAAGATTATGGCCACCTCCACGATAGGATGTAAGGTAAAGCCGTTGGCCGCGCGTGTTTCCTGGCGTGTCATCAGCAAAGAGAGACCTGCGAGGATACCCATCCCCAGTATCTGCCCTCCCCGACGCGCATATTCAGACTGCAGGCCGATCTGGGCGCCGAATCGCCCGATCACAAAGGCGACGGCAAGCACGCCCAGCAAGAGCAGGAGATTCACCTTGCCTTCTACGCGGAGCCGTTCCCGAACCTCGAACCCCGTACTCGCAGTTTCCCGGCGTGCCGTTCGTTCGGTTTCAAACCGACGCCGATCCCATATGTAGAAGATTGCAAGCAGTGTCGTGATCATCGTGAGCCAGTGAGGCAGCAGTCGGATTGTCCACTCAAACGGAACTCCTCGGAGAAAACCGAGAAAGAGCGGCGGATCGCCGAGGGGAGTAAGCATCCCGCCGATATTTGAGACAATGAAAATGAAGAAGACCACAATATGCACCTGATGGCGACGCCGCTCGTTGGCGCGAAGGACCGGACGAATCAGCAGCATCGAGGCGCCTGTGGTTCCGATCACATTTGAGAAAATGGCCCCTATCGCCAGGACGACGGTGTTGGTGAAAGGTGTTCCCGACAGTGAGCCTCGCAGGTAGATGCCGCCGGAGATGATAAAGAGGGCGGCGAGCAGGACCATGAATGCCGCATACTCGATCCCCGTCTCGATGAGGCGAGCGCTATCCAGTCCGAAGATATAGAACACGACGGGAAGGGCGAAGACGGCGCTGACGATACCCTTGTTTCGGTTCGATTCCCACCAGTGGGGAACCAGCAGCGGCAGAACCGCAATGGACAGGAGCAGCAGGGCGAATGGGGCCACCCAGACCAGCCCAAACTGATGTTCCAATGGTGTCCCACCCTCCTGTGCGGCTGCGGTGAAACCCTGAAAGGCCGCGTGCGCCGGTGTCGTCAACGCCGGTGTCACGCGTCAGGTGTGACCATACCAGAGTTGGCGTAAAAGTCAACGCGCTCCGGGTCTTGTGGTCAACATCCCCCTTGTGTCCGCTTCCAATGCGGCTCGTGATCTCGCTGTGTTATACTAGGGCTATGTTGTGTCGACCACATCAGCAGGACAACGGGATCTTCAGGGTCGCTCACCTCTCTGATCTGCATCTCACATCGCTGGTTGGTGTCAAGGTCCGCGATCTCCTGGACAAGCGCGCGCTTGGCTACCTGTCCTGGCGACTCCGGCGTCGTCGCGAGCACGCGCCTCAGATCTTAGCTGCCCTGCGTCACGATCTCAGTGGACTGCCGCTGGATCACATCGCGATTACAGGCGACCTGACCCATATCGGTCTCCCCAGTGAATTTCAACAAGCCCGGCAATGGCTGGAGATGCTCGGTTTGCCGACCGACGTGACCGTTGTCCCGGGTAACCACGATACCTATGTCCGCGCTCGGTGGGAGGATACCCTCGCCCTATGGGCGCCGTATATGGCTTCCGATCCGGGACTACAGGTCGGAGAACAGGAGGCGCCGGCCGGGTCATTCTTTCCAAGCGTACGGATACGCGGACCGGCTGTTCTGATTGGAGCGACCTCCGCATGCCCGTCCGCTCCTTTTTTCGCCACAGGAAGCCTGGGAGCCGCGCAGATAGAGAGATTGGGCGACATCCTTGATCGGACCCGCCGACAGCGCCTGTTTAGAATCCTCCTCATCCACCATCCTCCTCTGGCGGATGTCGTCGGGTGGCGTAAGCGGCTTACCGATGGAACCGCCTTGACCGGTCTTCTCGCTCGACATGGCGTCGAGATGATTATGCATGGGCACGCTCATCGTTCTTACGTGGGACATATTGCCTCAGCACAAGGCAAGATGCCCGTTATCGGGGTTCCGTCCGCTTCGGCGCGCGGGGCAAATCTGGAACGGCGCGCAGCGTATCATGTCTACGAGGTATGTCCGACGTCCTCCGGATGGGAGGTCCGAACATTGGTGCGCCGCTACTCCCCGGAGGACCATTGCTTCGTAGTGGGGAAACAGCGAGTGACAAGGGTGCCCGGTTTGGCGGCGGGCTCAGTGGATGCGACGATACACCCACACTGTCACTCCGCCCAGGACGGCCAGCGGGCTTAAGACGGTCAGCGGGGCGTTCAGGTGCAAGATGGCCCCCAGATGGGCCATGGAATGACTGCCCAGATGGAAGGCGGCACCGAGCAGCGATCCGTGAAGAATCCGCTTGCCGGCGGTTGCCTTCCGAAGGGGACCCAGCACAAAGGGGATTGCGACGAGCACCATCATCAGGGTGGACAGGGGCATCGTGAGCTGTTGCCACAGCCGGATCTCCAGGCGCGCGACATCCTGGCCGGTCTTTTTCAGGAACGCGATATACTGGCCGAGAGTCGAGCGCGACAGAATCTCCGCGGGCAGGACGAGCAGTTCCACCTGCGCCGGCGTGAGTGCTCCAGACCAGGGAAGACTGGCAAGCCGCTTCGATACCACCCCCTCCTCACCCATCATTCGTTGCACCACATCTGTGAGCACCCACCGGTGCGAATCCTTGGGGTCGGCTCTGGCTGCCCATGTCACCAGGCGCAACCGATTGTGGTCGTCGAATTCATAGATTTCGACATCAGAGAGAACGCGACCGGGCAACACCTGATGCACCCGGATAAACTGCCGCCCGTCGCGCGACCAGAATCCCTGTCTGGTGTGCAGGGCTTCCGGCTTCTCGATCGCGTGGATACGAAGCGTGTAGGCGAGCTGATCCGTAGATGGAGCAACCCACTCCTGAATCCCTACCACCACAATCATGAGGAGGACGCCAGTTACGGTCACCGATGCTCCGATACGCAGCGGCGAGGTGCCCAAGGCCTGCATGGCGATGAGTTCGTGGCTGCTCGCCAATTCGCCAAGGCCGATGATGCTCCCCAGAACGGCGGTTGCCGGCGCCAGTTCGATCATTCGACTCGGTACTGTCAGGAGGACGTTCAGGAACGCGTCGCCCAGCGCGTAGGTTCCTCGGCCCACCGAGTCCAACTCGTTGACGAACGCCATCAGGCTGAAGACAGACAACAGGACGGCCATCACAAGGGCATAGCCCCTGATCACCCTGAGCCAGATATGACGATCGATCGTACTCATGGGTTTGCCGTTCGTCTCCACAACAGGCCTGCAACCAGGATCCCCAAGAGAAGATGGACCCACCAGATACCGGGAACGGTGCCCACCACCCCCTTCTCAACCCAATGCCTTGCCATCATGTTCAGATTATAAAACGTGGCATAGCTCACCACTGATACGAACAACTTCGCGTATTTGCCTTGGCGTGGCTTGGCACGACTGAGAGGGAAGCCCAACAATCCCATCAGCAGGGCGGCCACCGGGGTTGATAATCGCCATTGAAACTCCGCGATATCCTTGGACAATACTGAGCGGGCCAACTGCCATGTTGGGGCGGCTTTTCGCCGATACTCCTCTGAAGGGACCTGTGCTTTCTCCCACTCAAGAATCAACTCGGAAGATGTGGCCTGTCTGACCGCGTCACGATTTCGGGAGAGCTCATAGGTCAGCGCTCCGGAACAGACCAAGGTCCGGCCGGCGCCCGCATCCACAGGCTCAGGGTAGTGGGCCTCTTCAGCCCAGATGAGCCGAATCAGATCCTCTGAACGAGACTGGATAAAGACCTTCTGCATTCGCCCGCTGCTCTGGTCGCGCTGTTGAAAGAACAGGACCGTACCGGCGGAGTTTTCGTAGAAGTGACCCGGCTGCATATCGTTCAGATCGACGTCCGCAGCCGCCTCGCGCTCCAGACGATAGCGGTTCGCGTTGGCCCATGGTCGCACATAGATGGACAGGAAGGCTACGAGCCCCGCCACGATGAGAGAACCCGCGAATATGATCCGTATGATCCGTGCCGGACTGACACCGGAACTGAAGAGGGCGGTCATTTCGGAATCGGTGTAGAGACGTCCCAGTGTCACGACAACCGACAGGTGCAGTGCGACCGGCAGCAGGATCTCCAACGCGACAGCAGCCCTGACCAGGACCAGCGGCAGGACGCTTTGGAAGGGAATGAGACCGTCCGCCACCAGATTCATGTAGCGGATGGCGGTAAAATTGGCGAATAGCAACAACAGCCCGCCGCAAAAAATGACGAGCGGCTTGGCGATCTCTCTGGCGAGATACCGATCGAGTATCAACATGAGGCTATGCGAAATGTCACACTATCCCTCTCAAGGTGTGATATACTAACGCACTCGCGTCAGATTGTACAAGTCTGCTCTTGTCGACGATATGGCTGAATATTACTGTCACGGTCCGCAGGCATAGTCTGGATCTGGCCCAGGCAACGCCTGAGGTGAACGGCTGGCTGACCTGGAGAATGTCCGACCACTTGCCGCCTTATGAGTAGGGCACACAGCGATCCGCCATCGTTCACGATCCCTCGCTTCTGGAATTGTCGGCTTCTCTCCCAAAAGTCTTGCAGCAGTTGGAGGCTTGCGCGGTGGTGATCAAAGCTGGTGGTACAAGCCCGGAACGTCCGGTAGTCACGGGCCAGGCGACCGATCGCCCTGCCCCTGTTAGTCGCCCCTTCGAAAGTACCGTTGCTGACTCGGATTCGAGTTCCGGCAGGTTGCTGGAGGGGCTTCGGCCGATTGTGGCCAGCGCGCCCGAGTCGGTGGCGCAGGCACGCCGTCACGATGAGGCTGTTCAGTCGCGGGAGCACAGGGCGTCGGGTGGATTGCTCACGCCTACGGGGGATATCACCAAAAAAACCGACGAACGCGTGAACGACATTTTGTTGGGACCGTTGGAACGGCTGGCGCTGCAATGGTTTTGCCGACATATGCCGGCGTGGGTCAATCCCGATATGCTCACAGCGGTCGGGGTCCTCGGCGGTCTTATCATCGCGCTCGGTTATTGGCTCAGTAACGCCGATAAAAATTTCCTATGGCTGGTGGATTTCGGGCTCGCCGTCAATTGGTTTGGAGACAGCCTGGACGGCACCCTGGCGCGATATCGAAAAATTGAGCGATTCCAGTACGGATATTTTCTCGATCATACGGTCGATACCTTTACTCAAACCCTGATCTGCATTGGCCTTGGGTTATCGCCGTTCATCGGCTTTAATTACGCCATGCTGGCGCTGGTCAGCTATTTACAACTCGGCATTTTGACCTATGTGCGCACGGCGGTCACGGGTGTGTTTAAAATGTCTTACGGCAAAATCGGTCCCACGGAAGTTCGGTTCATCGTGATCGGCGTGAATGCGGTTTTTTACTTCTCCAGTAACCCGTTGCTTCATTTGCCATTCATCAACATCTCGCTTTTCAATTTAATCATTCTTAGTATTGCCGTCGCGTTTTTCATTCATTACATCGTCGTCGTGCTTCAACAGGCTGCGGCATTAAACAAACAGGACCGAGCCCAAAGCCATTCGTCAAGCGCACAATGAGCGAGAATATCTCGAAAGCCATTCTTATCGCGTTAGATGCACAGCCTGGCGGCGCAACCTACGATTCTGTCTATGGCGGTGAAACGCTTTTGAATCGGACGTTGATCGCCATGTCTAAATCGGGCATACGAGCGGTCCATATCATCTGCGCCGGTGGTCAAAGGGAAAACGTTCAGTGCATGATCAATTCGATTCGAAAACGGATTGCCCTTGACTACGAGGTGTCGGAATTACCATCCGATGAAATTCTGTCGCAACACATTTCTCGTGTCGTGGGGACGTGGGATGATCCATTCTTGATATTCGAAACGGATAAAATTGTACATCCAACCTTATTTGATCAGGCTGTGAAATTCTATTCGCGACACACACCTGTGCTGTTCGCCTACAAAAATGTCCAGCTAGAAGACGGGCAGGTAACATTTACCGGAGCATTTACCGAGAAATTCAAGGTGATCTTTAACAACACGACACCGTTTACGAAAATTGCCTTACGCAAGAACGTGTCTCAGAATGCCCGGTATGATTTCACTGCGTCGCATCCCATCGAGATTTCACCAGATTTAAAAGAAGGCGTTATCAGCACAGACATTGCTGCTTGCCGTCGATCCGATTTACAAAATACGACATTCAAGAATTTCTCCGAAATGATCCAACAATGGAATAAGAAAAATGTACTTGCCATTGGGTTCTTAGAAAACGCCTGGTGGCTGAAGGTCACTGGAAAGGAAAGCACAGAGCAGATCACAGAATTTTTTTGGAGAATTGCGTTTAAAGAAATCAGCGGAGAATTCTCGAAGCTCGTCAATTCCAAGCTTTCTAAACCGATGACGTTCCTTTTTGTGCGCCTTGGATTCAGTCCAAATGCCATCAGCATCATTCAGCTTATTCTGTTCCTGGTGTCCTCTTCATTTTTGTTAGTCAATCAATACTGGGCGATGATCGTATTCGCCATCGTCTGGCAATTCGCTGCAGGGGTTTTGGATCGATGCGATGGCGAGACAGCCCGTATCCGCAATTATGAATCGGAGGCCGGAGGCCGATTCGATATGCTGATTGACGATCTGCGATTCGGGCTGCCTTTTGTGTTTTTGACGATCTCGCAGTATCACAAGTATCCGCAACAGCTCAATTATGGTGTTGTGGCTGTTGCAACGTCTGCCTGGTATTGCACGGCGGCGGTCTTTCATAACCGCTTTCTGCGGCGGGCAGGCTATGTCAGCCATCAAGCTATGGGTGTCGATTTTTTGAAAACGCAGGAAGGCGCTTGGCTGAAATTTTATCGAAGGATTCAGCCGTTCATCAAAGGCGACATCCGAACGTTTTACATTTTTCTCGCAACCTTTCTTGGCCGCGAAGAAGTCCTCTTCTGGATGCTGGTGGCGTACGCGTGGCCATTGGGCGCTCAGTATGTTTTTACCATCAAGAAGTTTCGGCTCGCGCCTGAGAGGGTATGGGCACCTCACCTAAAGTTACCGTCCTGATCCCGGTCTATAACCGCAAGAAGTATGTTGCTGCGGCGATCGAGAGCGTCCTCGGCCAGAGCTTCACCGACTTCGAACTCCTCCTCATCGACGACGGATCCACCGACGGTAGTGTGGAGATCATGCGGACGTATACGACGGACCCCCGTGTGCGGCTGGTCTGCAATGAGCAGAACCTAGGCATACCGAAGACGCGCAATAGGGGCATTGATCTGGCCCGTGGTGAGTACGTTGCGATGCTGGACAGTGACGACTGGGCCTATCCGCGCCGGCTGGAGAAGCAGGTGGCCTTTCTTGACCGCCACAGAGACGTTGCGGTGGTGGGGGCTTGGGTGACGGAGATGGATGAGAAAGGCCGATCCTTGAGAAGGGTCAAAATATTGCCTGTCTCGCCGGGAGAGTTGCAGTCGCGGCTGCTGTTTCGCTCTTGTCATCACCATTCTTCGATCATGGCCCGGACCGCTGTCTTGCAGGAGTATCGGTACTGCGAACAGTACGCGGTGTGCGAAGACTTTGACCTCTTTGTTCGCATCGCCAGAAAACACAAGCTCGGCAACCTGCCCAAAATCCTGGTCTGTCGCAGGGCACATTCCGGAGGCATCACACGTGAAAAGGCGCAGTTGGTGAGGGAGAAAAACTTGGAAATTGTTAGCGCTCAGCTTACCGAACTGGGCATTGCGTTCACCTCTGCGGACCTGGAGCGCCACTTTCTCCTGCTGCGCCTGGATAGGTTACCGTTGACCCATCACCGTGAGTATCTCGAATGGGCCAACGCCTGGTTGCTCAAGCTGCAAGCGGTCAACCAACATGCCTTGCGTTATCCCGAGCGTGCGTTGGCGCGGGTGGTGGGCGAGATATGGTGTGTGGTGTGTTGGCATGCCTTTGCCGGCATGGGTTGGAGAGCCTGGAAACAGTTCTGGCTGTCGTCGCTGAGCAAAGAGGGCTTGTCGAGTATGAGGCAGTATCTTCTCTTGCTGGCTATCAGGCGCCCACCTCGAGAGATCTGACGCATGGTCTGGCCGGTCGTGGTGACCCGTTATGAAGGGCGCGAGAACAGAAGGTCTGTGACGTGAGCGTCTCACCTCGAGTCACTGTCCTGATCCCGGTCTATAATCGCGAGAAGTATGTTGCCGCAGCAATCGAGAGCATTCTCGCCCAGAGCTTCACCGACTTCGAACTCCTCCTCATCGACGACGGCTCCACCGACGGCAGCGTGGAGATTATGCGGTCGTATACGACGGACCCCCGAGTGCGTCTGGTGCGGAATGATGGCAATCTGGGCATCCCAGCAACCCGCAACAGAGGCATTGCGCTGGCGGGCGGTGAGTACATTGCGATGCTGGACAGTGACGACTGGGCCTATCCGACCCGGCTGGAGAAGCAGGTGGCCTTTCTTGACCGCCACAGCGACGTTGCAATGGTGGGAGCCTGGCAAACGGGGATAGATGAAAAGGGCCAACCCCTGAGCAGGGACAAGAGACGGTTTGTCTCGCCGGGAGAGTTACAGTCGCGGTTGCTGTTTCGCACTTGTCTTGCCCAGACCTCGATCTTGGCCAGGACAGCCATCATGCAGGAGTACGGGTACCGCGAACAGTACATAGTTTGCGAAGATTTTGACCTCTTTGCTCGCATTGCTGGAAAACACAAGCTCGCTAGACTGCCTGAAACCCTCGTGCATTACAGGACACACGTGGGTAACATTACTCGCGAGAAGGCACAGTTAGTAAAGGATAAGAACCAGGAAATCGCGAGCACGCAGCTTGCCGAACTCGGTGTCACGTTTACTGTGACCGACTTAGAGCATCACTTTGTCCTCCCCCGCATGACCAGGTTGCAGTTCACGCCGGACCGAGAGTATCTGGAGTGGGCCGACGCTTGGCTGCTAAAGCTGCAGGAGGCCAACCACCGCGTCCTGTGCTATCCCGCGCAGGCGTTTGCCCGGCTGGTAGGCCAGCTATGGTTTACCGCGTGCTGGCGGGCTTCTGGCGGCATGGGCGCGCGCGCGTGGCAACACTTCTGGCGCTCCCCGTTAAGCAAGGGGGCATGGGCAAGCTTGCAGCAGGATCTGTTCTTTTTTGTTTTCAGACGCCCTCTGTGGAAGACCTAGTGCTGCTTGAGGTTAACTAACGTGACTGCATATCGCCGGCACCTGGCCTTGTTTATATTCAGCCTGTCTGGAGGAGGAGCGCAGCGGCGGATGATGAGCCTGGCTCACGCCTTTGCTGCTCGAGGCCATACGGTGGATCTTGTGGTGGTGCGCTCACAAGCGCCGCCTCGCCAGGAACTATCCCCTTTGGTGCGTCTGGTGGCCCTCGATCCTTGGTGGACGCGCTTGCCCTTGGTTAGTAGGAAAGACCGTTGGGCGCTGGCGAGCATACCAGCTTTGGCAAGCTATCTGCGACGCGAGCGGCCGGCGGCCCTGCTCTCGTGTTGCCACCTCGTC
>JAHFDH010000170.1 GCA_023249055.1 Candidatus Methylomirabilota bacterium | reverse complement strand
TCCTCACCTCCAGGCCCCGCACCTTGAGCGTGCCGCTCAGGAAGCGGCCGAAGAATCGGTTGGGAACCGGCGCCTTCGGGGCGCGCTTCGACGGCAGAAACGCGATCCAATTGTACATCCCCTCGACCAGGATGGGAAGCCCGGTCTGCTGGGAGATGTCAGCGGCCAGCCGCTCGTAGTCCTGGAGTGTCGCGCCCGGCTTCTGCAGCCACATCGAATCGACGATCGCGTGGAGCAGCGAGTACCCTCCCGCCTCCGCGATCTCCTTGGCGGTGAGCAGCGCCTCACGCGAATAGGCGGTGATCGCCTCGTGCCCTTCGAGCCGGCCGAAGCGCGCGTTCCGGTACCCCTGGTAGCCGAAGGAGACCACCCCGAGCCATTTGAGTGCGGACTGTCGCTTGTCGTACCGCTCGCGCTCCTCCGCCGTGAGGGGCTGCTTGAGCCGCGCCTTGTAAAGGTGTCGCCGCTCAAGCAGCGGCGCGAGCACTCGTGGAACCAGGCCCCGCCGCTTCGTGCAGATGTTGTGGCCGATCTCCGGCACCCGGTTCTCGGGACAGCACGCGCACCGCAGGGTCTCCTGCGAGATGTTGTACTTCACCATGATGCTGGGGAACATCGCGCTGAAATCCAGCTCGCAGACCTGCTCGTACCACCCGATGCGCGGCTGGAAGACCAGGCCGCCCTTATCGGTGAGCAGCAACTCACTGCCGGTCTTGAAGTCTTCCGGCAGCCGCTTGCGCCAGGGGATCAGGTAGCCATCCTGGAAGGCCACATCGAGCTGCATCGATGAGACGCCCGTGCCGACAGAGGTCCGCGCGCACCGCTGCACCGGGAGCTTCGTGATCCGCGCCAGCTCGACCAGACCGTCCAGCCCCGTCTCGTCAACGGCAAACGAGTTCTCAATATCCAGGTGCCAGCGGCCGTGCAGGATCTGGGCGCCCGCCTGGTAGACGATCTTGCCGTAGGTGAAGAAGCTCCGGGCCCTCTTGCCCCTGATCCCTGCCGTGCCATCCCGGTTCAGCGCCAGCGGCATCCCGTGAGCGTCCGCCAGCCGCCGGAGCCGGGGGATGATGTACGAATCGCCGTACCGCGTGACGACGACGTCCGGGTCTTCGGCGAGCAGCAGGGTGTTCAGGCCGTTCAGCAGCTCCTCTCCCTCCGCCTCGAACACGAACTCCCGGTCATTCACGGAAGCGATCAGCTTGGTGGTCCTGCCGTGGTTCGGATTAACATCCTGCTCCATCCGCAGTTGCAGGAAAGTGAGAGGCGGCACGAGGTAGTCGATCTCCCACGGCGAATCGAGGAGCTGAAATTCGGTCAGCCGCAGCGTCTCGTCGTAGGCCATCTCGCACTGCGCGAGGGGGAACAACCCCCTCTCGTAGAAGTAGACCTGCGGCAGCAGGATGTCGCAGTTGTAGAAGGTGAGATCAGGGTTGAACCGGTAGGCCGACTGCACCAGAGCAGAGAACCTGTCAAGCCTTGTCGTGCTCACCCTCAGCACGGGGATGAAGCGGTCCGAGAGGAACTCCTTGCGCTCCATCCACTCCGTCGTGATCGGCAGGCCCTGGCGCGACAGGTGGGACGCGCACTGCTTGAGCGCCGCGTGGGGGCCGCCGAGATAGAACGACGCCCAATACGGATCAACCAGGCGGAGACACCCTTGCTCCGTTTTGAGCCAGAGCACCATCCCATCTCGGGATGGATAAACATCAAACAGCCAGCCCTTCTGCGCACGCAACTTTCTGCTCCAGGATGAGGAGCGACATCCCTCGCCTGTTCTGAGCCGCGTCGAAGCCTGCGCTGAGCCTTGTCGAAGCGGGCTCGTCATTGCGAGGGGCAAAGCCCCGAAGCAATCCCAAGAACGTTAGTTATACTTTTGACTAATACCATGAGCCAAAAAAACGGCCCGAGAGCCAGAGAGCAGTACCACGCTCTGACGCGGCCCAGAAGCGCCGGAACGTTCCCGCCTGTGGCCCAGACCTACCAGCCACCGCACGCAGCGCGCCGGACCAGCATACTCAGGGCATGATAACCATCATCCCTGAAGCCGCCTAACGCCCTGCCGTTGAGCGGCGCCGTTATCCGCGGCCGCTCCAAGCAGCAGTTAGGCCGCACTCTCTTTGAACGATGCCACAAGAATCCGCTTCGCTTTGCCTACGGCGACGCGATTCTTGCGTATGCGGTCAATCTCGCGCGCAGTATAAGCGGTAATGTACGACTCGTGACAGTTCCGGCAGGAATGAACCGGGATGTCTTCGATCACTACAAGACTGCGACCGCGACCGAAGCTCTTGGTTACCCTCTTGATCGAGGCGGTCTTCTTGCCGCAGATCTCGCAAATCATGATCCCTCCTCTCGATAAACGGTTATGACCACCGCCTTGCCCGCCGCACCGATCTTGGCTAGGAGCCCTACGGGATCGCCGGCGAGATCTCTACCGATGAAGACGTATTTTCGCTCTCGCGTGGCGCGATCGATCTGGCGCTCAACAATCCTGCCCATAAGGATCACATTCTCTACGTCTTCGGTCAAGACGTCGTCTTCGGCCATCTCTTCCAGTACATGAACCGAAAGGAGATACTCACCGGAACGGATGAGGGAACGGAAGCGGCCGAGCGTTCGCTCGAACATCGGGGCACCATTTTATCCTCGGTTGGCACAGGGCTCCCGAAGCTATGGGTCCATGCGTGCGGTCTAACGTCAGCGCTCAGCCGCGCGCGCTATAGCCCCTTCAGCGCGCGTCGGCTGGAGCGCCAAGTTAGAGCTCTTTGGTGATTGTGCCCCATTGATTCCTGAATTTGCTGAGGTCCAGGGGATCCACGGAGCAATGCAGGGAGTGAGGATTGCGGGGTCTGATGCCGCCCTTGGTAGCGAGCCAGGACCGATATTTCGACACGACAATTCGCCGGAGTTGCTCCCACCTGAGAATGAAGAACTCGTCCTTGCCGTACTCGGTTGCCCAAACGAGTACGCACAACAGCTGACGAATCCGCGGCCTAATATTTGGTCCCAAGATTTGCCGTTTGCCTTTGAACCGAACCTCAACAAACTTGTCTATGGAGAATTGCCATTGCCCGCCACGGATGGTTTTGACTTGGATGGGGATTGACGACCCCTTAGAATCGGCCGCGAGAATGTCGTAATCGGGAACATTGCCGGAAAAGGTCGCGACAAGGAGTCTCCGCCGAGCCAGTTCGCAGGCGACGAGGTATTCGCCGATTTGCTTGTTGAGTTGAATGCTTCGTCCGGTTGCCATAGTTGGTAGCTCTAACCATTGAGTAGGCTGGTCAGCCTAGCTCGGTCGACAACCTGCTAACGTTAGAGGGGATTATACAGCGATTCCCTTCACTTAGAAAGACTAAAGCCAGAAGCAAGCTGATGACAAACACTGCGGCTCCTGTCAGCCTAATCCTATTAGGGCAGCAAAGGACCTGGGCTTATTCCGAGCTCATCGGCCGGGCTACGGACCCCTCGACCCCCTCGATTGAGGACGTGGGTATATACCATCGTGGTGCTTACATCCCTGTGTCCGAGTAACTCTTGAACTGTCCTGATGTCGTAGCCGTCTTCGAGTAAATGCGTGGTGAAGGAATGCCGGAGGGTATGGCAGCGCTCGGTCTTGAGCCAGAGCACCATCCCGTCCCTGGATGGATAGACGTCAAACAGCCAGCCCTTCTGCGTGCGCAATCCTCTCTTCCAGAATTCTGAGCTCCTTTTTCAGCTCGATCAGCATGCAGAGCAACATCGTCTCGAAGGGCTTCGCGTTGCTGGCATAGGCGCCGGCCTGCATCTGGGTCTTCGGCGCGATGAAGAGCGCGTCGAACACCTCCTGGTCATCTTT
>JAHFDH010000040.1 GCA_023249055.1 Candidatus Methylomirabilota bacterium | reverse complement strand
TGAATAGACTGTGTGCACGTTCTTTACACTGTGCAATAGGCATAAGCCTTCTAGCGGCATTGCTCTATCCCTCCGTCTCTCCCGCCGCGGCGACGTGTGATCCATGGGTTGCAAAGGCGGTTTCAGTTCAAGGGACCGTAGAGGTGCAAAGGGTAGGTCAAACGCAGCGACAACCGGTGAGGTTGAATGACACGTTCTGTGCCGGCGACAGGATTCAGGTATTGGAGAGGAGCCGGGCAGACCTTGCCCTGGTCAACCAACCCGTTCTCCGCCTTGATCAGAACAGCACGATCACCCTCGGAGGAGTGAAAAAGGAAGGGGGCTCCCTGATAGAGCTGGTCAGGGGAGCGGCGCATTTTTTCAGCCGTGTTCCCCGGAACCTAGAGATAAATACAGCCTTTGTGAATGCAGGCGTGGAGGGAACGGAGTTTTTCATGAGAGTCGAGGCGGACAGGACCTTCATATCGGTATTTAACGGAAAGGTGTTGGCCTCGAACCAGGCTGGAGGCCTCCCGCTTGTCAGTGGTCAGTCGGCGGTAGCCGAGAAAGCGAAGCCTCCGGTATTAACTATCGTGGCGCGCCCGCGCGATGCTGTCCAGTGGGCATTGTACTATCCGCCCGTCACCTACGTCCGAGCTGAGAATGTTCAAGGTCCTGAACCCTGGCGTAGAACGGTTCGAACTTCCATCGAAGCTTACATGAAGGGCGATTACCAAGCAGCCTTTGAGGCTCTCACGGGTGTGCCCAGTGACATCCGCGAGCCGCGCCTTTTCGTCTATCATGCCCAGTTGCTGCTTGGCGTGGGCCGCGTGGACGAAGCGAGCAAAGACATCAGCCGGGCGCTGAGCATATATCCGAATGACAGCGATGCCCTGGCCCTGCAATCGATCATCGCCGTCGTACAAAACGACAAAGAGCGAGCGCTCACCGTCGCCCAGAAAGCGGTTTCCGCAGACGCTAAATCGGCCACCGCGCTCACCGCTCTTTCCTACGCGCAACAAGCCAACTTCAACCTCGAAGGCGCCCGCAATAGTCTACAACAAGCCGTGCAAGCAGATCCACACAACGCCTTGGCTTGGGCACGACTGGCTGAGCTTCACATGTCGTTCGGCAACCTCGACGCCGTTCTTGAAGCGGCGCAAAAAGCCGTGGCTCTGAATCCGAATCTTTCAAGAACACAAATGGTACTAGGATTCGCGCACCTGCTGCAGGTAAACACGGGTGAAGCAAAAGGCGCTTTCACGAAGGCCATTGAGTTCGATCAGGGAGACTCGCTTTCCAGGCTGGGTCTCGGCCTGGCGAAGATCCGCGAAGGAGAGTTGGAAGAGGGACGAAGAGAGATTGAGATTGCCGCCAGCTTGGACCCTAACAATGCCATCGTCCGGAGCTACCTGGGCAAAGCCTACTATGAGGAAAAACGGACGGAACTGACCGATCGTGAGTATGCCACCGCCAAGGAACTTGATCCCAAAGATCCCACACCCTTTTTCTACGATGCCATCCAGAAACAGACAACGAACCGGCCAGTCGAGGCGTTGCAGGACATGCAAAAAGCGATCGAGCTCAACGAGAATCGCGCGGTCTACCGGTCACGTCTGCAACTCGATTCGGATCTCGCAGCCCGCAGCGCCAGCCTTGCTCGAATCTATACAGACCTGGGCTTCCAGCAGCTTGCTCTGATAGAAGGGTGGAAATCCGTCAATACCGATCCAGCTAACTTTTCAGCCCACAGGTTCCTCGCCGATTCCTATTCCGTTTTGCCACGGCACGAGATCGCCAGGGTTAGTGAACTCTTTCAGTCTCAGATGCTTCAGCCGCTCAATATGACGCCCATTCAGCCTCACCTTGCCGAAAGCAACCTGTTCCTCATCAGTGCCAGCGGTCCTGGGGCGCTCTCCTTCAACGAGTTCAATACGCTCTTCAACCGGGACGGAGTGACTTTTCAGACGGCCGGGCTTGCGGGCCAGCATCAGACCTACGCTGGTGAAGGGATTATTTCCGGTATTTACAAAAAATTCGCTTTCAGCGTGGGCGGTTTCCATTTCGATACGGATGGTTGGCGCAACAACGCGGATCAGCGGGACAATATCGGCGATGCCTTTTTGCAATTGGAACTCTCTCCCAAAACGAGCATTCAGGCTGAATATCGGTATAGAAATCTCAAGACCGGCGATCTGAAGCTCAACTTCTTCCGAGATGACTTTAGTCAGTTCTTTAAGGAGAATACGACGACAGACACCTGGCGCCTTGGTCTGCGTCACGCCCAATCGCCGAGTTCTATTTTCCTCGGGTCCTTTATGTTTCAGCAGAAAGATTTCAGCGGTCATGATCAACCGACTCCTATTGCCACGATTGACGTACACAGACAGAATAACACGGGGCTTAGCACTGAAATTCAACACCTCTTTCGCTCGCCATACGTGAACCTTACCAGTGGCTTCGGGTTTTTCCGCATCAGGGGGGATGAAGACAATAACATCCAGGTGAACTTTCCGCCGCCCCCAGATGGACCCGGGCCGATGATCATTAGTGACCGTATCAACAAAGATACTAATCACTATAATTTCTATGTGTATTCCTATATCTCTCCCCTGAAGGATGTAACCTTCACGCTTGGTGGAAGTGGCGATTTCTACGACCCGACGAGCGTGTCTGCAGAAAGCACGCACCGGTTCAACCCAAAATTCGGTGTCGTCTGGAATCTATTTCCATCTACGACAGTACGCGCTGCGGCCTTCCGGGTGTTGAGGCGAACGTTGATTACGAATCAAACCTTGGAGCCGACTCAGGTGGCCGGCTTTAACCAGTTTTTTGATGACAATGAGATTGCCGCCACGAGGTCGTGGCGCTATAGCGGTGCTATCGATCAGAAATTTTCGCTCAACCTGTATGGAGGGGTGGAATTTTCCAAGCGAGATCTGTCGGTGCCCTTTGAGGATTTCACTGTAGACCCGGTGCAATTCAAGCGGGCGGACTGGGAGGAACAGCTGGCTCGTACCTATCTATTGTGGACCCCTCATCCGTGGCTGGCACTCCGTGCGGCATATCAATATGAAAAATTCAAGCGGGATAAGGAATTCACCATCTTTCAAAAGAGATCGGAGACGCACAGTATGCCTCTTGGGGCAAATTTCAACCATCCCTCTGGAGTGAGCGCCGCGCTACAAGTGACGTACTATAATCAACATGGGATATTTTTTCCACAAGGGGCGGACAATTTTGTATCCGGTTCGTCTGACTTTTGGCTCGTGGATGCGGGATTCAGTTACCGTCTGCCAAAGCGGTACGGTCTCATCACCGCCGGCGTGAAGAATCTCTTTGATAGAAACTTCAAGTATCAGGAAACCGACTTCAAGAACCCGACGATCCAACCTAGCCGAATGGCCTTTATACGGGTCACGCTGGAGTTTCCATGAAGGTCGGCACGACGTGTCTCCTGAGGTGGTTGTGGGATAAACAGACAACGATGCAGTACGGCTCGGTTGGGTGGGGAGGTGGAACGGCAATGCACCACCGCAGACTGTACTGTGCATGTAACGATGCAAAACGCTAATGGTCTGACGAGCTACACATACAACATGTCTAGCCCTGCACAAAGCGCGATGTCGATCCCATGTTAACGTACTTCTTATAACGGAGGGAAACAGGAAATGAGGGAGAGATGAAGCATCCAGCGATGAAAGATGGAGCGAGAGTCATGACAATGAGGAAACACATTCTGATACTGGCGATGGTTGCCCTGGCGGTGACGACATGGGTCGGCACAGGCGTCATTCAGGCTCAGGCCACGGTGCTCACTTTTGAGGATCTCGACCCAGGGGGGGCGGATCCACCACTTCCAACCGGGTACGGTGGTTTCTCATGGAACCCTGAGACTTACTTTATAACGAAAGACGACATGCCCGGTACGGGGTTTCAAAATGGAACCATTGGAAACGTCAGTATCTTTGGTCAGGAAGAGTCACAAATCACCCTGACGCGCGATACGCCCTTTAACTTCAACAGTGCCGACATTACGTCCGCCTGGAATGACGCCCAATCTGTCGAGGTACAAGGCTGGTTGGAGGGATCCCAACGTGTTTCCTCCATCGTTTCGATCAATTCTTTCGCTCCCACTTACGCCCCCTTTTACTTCTGGGGCGTTGACAAGGTGATCTTCATTCCTGGTTTTGACGGCACCGGCCACGTTCTTAGTTATGACAGCGACGGCAACCCTGTGTATGACGACAGGACAGGTGCCCATATCGTTGTTGACAATATCGAATACACTGCTGTGCCAGAACCCGGCACTCTGTTCCTTTTGGGCTCTGGGCTGGTGGGACTAGGCGTTGGCTTGAGGCGGCGTTCCAACAAGGCATAAGGAGGAAGAGCATGGGAACAAGAAAATCCTTACGATTATCAGGCGTACTCGCCATCGCGGCGCTGTTGGGAGCAACGAATGTCTCAGCGACACCGCCGCCAACACACTGTGCCACTACAGACTTCTCTGTGGCTGTCACAATGCACAACACTGGTGGTGTTACGAGCTACGAATACAGCATGTCTAGCCCTACCGGTAAAACTCCCAGCAAATTCTTCGCGTACGTCAAGGGGCGACAAAGCATGGGCCAAGGGCTTCAAGGCGACCTGCAGGGGTCTTTGGCCGGCGTGCCTGCAGGGTCGTATGTGCTGAACGGTAGCACCTCACCTGCTTGCGTGTCAGGATCCGCCTGGACATTGATCAAAGATAGGGACGGCTATTGCTTCCCCACTGTAAGCATAACGAGCTCTCCGATGCTCACGGTCTCCGAGCGGGATAAACCGGAGGAAGGGACCACTAATGTTGTCATAGCGACGCCGACCTCGTATCAGACCTGTGGCCCGATATTAGGTCCTACGACCCCGGCCGCGATGGCCGCCGGCAGCCCGTTGGTCGCGGCAACCGTGCATCAAACCTTTGCAAACGGATGTGCTTACTTTCTGACTGTGGACGGAAACAATTTTGTCATAGATGTAACCGCCGATTCTACCACCCCTAATGCTACAGTATCGCCCTTTGAAGCATGCACGGTAACTACTGGGGAGTCTATCTGTGAGATCGACCTTGTCGTGGCGCATTGCCCCTCAGTACGGCCGGGCGAGGATGTGATTCAAGGGATGACTGGGGGAACATGTTATTACCCCCCAAATAAGAAGTTCACATGTTAACTGAATCGAGCGCCGGCGAAGCAGTACAGGGAGTGCATTGAAGGGGAGATTCTCATTGTAGTTCTCTTGGAGGAGGGGAAAAGGCGTGTGACACCTTTTCCCCTCCTCCTTTGACATGTAGGAATTAGTGGTCAGTAGCCGAGCGGACCTTCTTTTTTGGACGGCGTTGAGAGATGGGCACTAGGTTCATGAAGTCCCGCCTATTGAAGGCGATATTGCTGGGCGTTCTCACAGGGATCGTGGGACTGGCGGTCAGCCTTTTCGATTTTTCGCGCAACATGGAGGAAAATATAGGTCTGGGCTTGCTGTTTACACTCAGAGGAGTGAGGCAGGCGCCATCCGATGTGGTCGTCGTGAGTATCGACAAAGCATCCTCGGAGCATCTGAACGTGCCTGATAACCCCGACAAGTGGCCTCGGTCGTTGCATGCGCGTGTCGTGGACACGTTGGCTGCGCAGGGCGCGACGGTGGTGAGCTTTGACGTGCATTTTATCGAGCCGCGTTCTCCTGAGGATGACATACTGTTTGTACGGGCGGTCAGGAAGGCCGGGAATGTCGTACTGGCTGAGCCTCTCACGGCCAGAGAGGTTCCGTCGGGTGACGCGGAAGGCTCTCAAGCGTCGGAGCACAGCATCGTGAAAATCATCAAACCCTTTGCTCCCCTCGCCCAGTCTGCCGTTGCCACGGCGCCCTTTGTGCTCCCCAGGATCCCCTTCAAGGTCAATCAATATTGGACGTTCCAAACCGGAGCGGGCGATTCACCGACCTTTCCCGTAGTTGCGTTCCAACTCTTCACCAAGCGGGTATACGGGGAGTTTGTCCGGTTGTTAGAAACAGTGAGCCCGCATCAGTCCGGGAAACTGCCCCGTGATGCCGAAGCAGCTATTCAAGCGAATGGGATTGTCAGGTTGATCAGAGATATCAGGGATATTTTTGAAAGCGAACCGTCGCTTGCGGGTAGCATGCTCAAGGCGTTGGAGCGTAGAGATCCCCCGTCATCAATTGATGAGAAAAGAAAACGATTGCTCACATCCCTCATCACACTCTACGGGGGTTCTAATCGCTGGTATGCCAATTACTACGGTCCCCCTCGGACGATCACCACGATACCGTACTATCGAGCGCTGCAACTCGGAGAGCGCGCCGATGGCGGCACGATCGACATGAAGGGTAAGGCCGTATTCGTCGGACTTTCGGAGAAGCTCCTGGCAGAGCGAAAGGACAGCTTTTATACGGTCTTTTCCCAGGCGAACGGGGTCTTTATCGGCGGGGTGGAAATTGCCGCTACCGCATTCGCCAACATGCTCGAAGATTCACCAGTGAAACCAGTCGGGTTCTATGTTCACATCCTGATTCTTGTCGCCGGCGGCATCCTGGTGGGTATGTTGTGCCGGATGTCCGCCTCTGTCGTGGTCTCGGCGGCGGGGGTCGTGGGGCTAGGCGCGGTGTATTTTGTCAATGCGGCCTATCAATTTAACGCCAGCGGAACCTGGTACCCTATCGTGATCCCTTTATTTGTGCAGGCGCCACTGGGGTATTTTGGCGCTGTCGTATGGAACTATGTCGAGACGAATAAAGAGCGGCAGCATATCAGAAAGGCACTCGCCTACTATGTCCCCGATGAGGTGGTGGATCAGCTTGCCAAAAACATCCTCGATATGAAACAGGGCGGCCAAACGGTCTATGGGGCCTGTCTATTTGCGGATGTCGCAGGATATACCACCTTGTCGGAGAAGCTGGATCCGCAGCAACTGCGCGACCTCATGCATAAATATTTCGAAGCCACGTTTGAGCCGATCAAGAAACATGGCGGGCTCGTGGTGAACCTCAAGGGCGATTCTTTCTTAGCGATATGGAAGGCTGCGCGAGCCGAGGCCGGTCTGAGGCGTCAAGCCTGCCTGGCTGCACTGGATGTCGCCAAGGCCGTGCATCAGTTCAATAGATCAATTGAGAATCTGAACCTTCCCACGCGCGTCGGTGTGCATTCCGGGCAGATTTTTCTCGGCAATATCGGCGCTGGGGATCATTATGAGTATGGTCCTACGGGGGACACCGTCAATACGGCGTCAAGGATGGACGGGCTCAATAAATACCTGGGGACCGAGATCTTGATATCCGGGGAGGTCATAGATCAGCTTGATGGTTTCCTGACAAGAGAAGTTGGAACATTTAGGTTGAAAGGAAAGGCTCAACCGATCGTGGCTTATGAATTATTATGCCGTATGGAAGAATCTGACGAAAAACAGCAAAGGGCTTGTGCGACCTTTATTGAGGCCTTTAGTGCTTTCAGAAGGCAGTCCTGGGATGAGGCGAAAGAGAAATTTCATCAGTCCATCGAATACTCAGGACAAGATGGCCCTCCGCAGTTTTACATAAAGCTCTGCGAACAGTACAAAACGAACCCACCTGAGGAACCATGGGAAGGGGTGGTTCCGCTGGAGGAAAAATAGGGATGCGTATGGATGTCGACTATGTATAATGCTGTCGTGTAACACAACGCCCTTTCTACCCGTGCCTCAAGTAGCCCACAAGGTTTGTCCTTCATTTCCAACTCTGCTTTGATAAGAGCTTTTTCAAACAAGCTATTTTTCATCGGAGAAGTATGGAAGTTGACCCGCCTCTTTCGAAGAGATTAGAATAGCTGCAATTCAGCACCTGGTATGAATAAGTCGGCGAGGTATCAAAAGCGAGGCGGGGAATGGGACGACCTTCATCCTGACGCTGCCGGCGGGGGACGCGTGAAGGATCAGAGAGAGGACAGGATGCAGAAGCTGGGTCGAGTGCTGGTGATCGACGATGGTGTGGATATGGCCGAGAACTGCAAGCTCCTCACCCGCTTCGGCTATGAGGTGGTCACCGAGGCTGAGAGCGGCAAGGCAGCCGCTCAGTATGAGCGGGAGCGGCCTGACCTGGTATTCACCGATCTTCGAATGCCGGGCCTTGACGGCCTCACTGTCCTCCAGGCGATCCGGGCGATCGATCCGGAGGCGACCGTCATCCTGATCACCGCCTTTGCCACGATCGAGACGGCCGTCGAGGCGATCAAAGAAGGAGCGTTCGATTACCTGCCCAAGCCGTTCTCGGCCGATCAACTCAGGGTGTGCGTTCAGCGGGCGATGGACCAGCGTCGTTTGCGGGCAGAGAACCGTCGGCTTCTGGAACAGCTCACCGAGACCCATCGCTTTGATAACATCATCGGCAGAAGCCTGCCGATGCTGCAGGTCTTTGAGACGATCAAGAAGGTTGCGAAGAGCGAGGCCAATATCCTGGTTATCGGCGAGACCGGGACCGGCAAGGAGCTGATCGCCAGGAGTCTCCATGCCAACAGCCGCCGGGCGGCAGGCCCGTTCATTCCTGTCGATTGCGTCTCGCTTCCGGAGAACCTGCTGGAGAGCGAACTGTTCGGGCACGAGAAGGGCGCGTTCACGGGCGCGCAGGCGACCCGTCCCGGGCTGTTTGAATTTGCCAGCGGTGGGACGATTTTTCTGGACGAGGTGGGCGACATCAGCCTGAATCTTCAGGCAAAGCTGCTGAGGGTTTTGCAGGAACGTCAGGTGCGACGAGTCGGGTCGAACCGGATGATCGAGGTGGATGTGCGCGTCATCTCGGCGACGAACCACGACCTGGCCCAGGCAGTCGGCAGAGGCGGGTTTCGGGAAGACCTCTACTATCGCCTCAACGTCATCTCTCTCCCGCTGCCGCCCCTGCGCGATCGCGCGGGAGATATCCAGTTGATCGCACATCACTACCTGGCAAAGTACGCGGCCGGCAGCGAGAAGGAGGTCAAAGGCGTCACGCCTGAAGCGATGCGGCTCCTGGAGGCGCACCACTGGCCTGGGAATGTCCGCGAACTGCAGAATGTGATGGAGCGGGCCGTCGTCCTGGCCGAACACGAGTTGATCGGACCTCAGGATCTGCCCGAGCAGATACGCATAAAGGCCGAAGCCGCCTCGCCGGTGTCGCCGAATGAGCTGCCGCTCAAGCGGGCAAAAGAGGTGTGGGCCGGCTCGTTTGAGCGGGACTACCTGATCCAGCTTCTCAAGCGCCATGACGGCAATATCTCGCAAGCCGCAAAGGCTGCCTGCGTGGACCGAAAGACAGTTCATCGCCTCATGAAGAAGTACGGGATCAAGCTCTCATAGCGGTCCCGCGCGCAGAGTCGCATACCGCGGATGGCTGAGGAAGATCGCCTTTTCCCTTGACAGAACAGGCCCGAGTGATTAAAAATATAGGGCGGTGATTGTGAAGGTAAAGAGGACATTTAGGCGCGTAGCTCAGGGGGAGAGCGCTTGCTTGACACGCAAGAGGTCGGCGGTTCAAGACCGCCCGTGCCTACCATTATTTTTAATACCCGCCCGCCTGTACGTTGTAGCACGCAGACAGGTTGTCACATCGGGTAGAATCACCTAAGCAGAGAAGGACATCATGCCTTTGGTGGTGGCCTTCTTCGTTTGAAGGCAGAGACGTAGAGTGAGTGAGACTCAAACCCATTCAATTGTCGTCACCCTGGACGACGGACGGCGATATGAGTTCCCGTCCGGCATGACGGTGCTGGCCGTGCTGGAGGTCGTAGATCCGGCGGCCAGGAAGGAGACGATCGGGGCAAACGTCAGTGGTCGCCTCGTGGATCTCGACAGTCCCATCGAGGGAGACGCCCATGTGAAGTGGATCAGCATCACGTCGCCGGAAGGCCTATTGATGCTCAGACATAGCGCCGCCCACCTGATGGCAGCCGCCGTACACAAGCTGCTGCCGGGCTCACAATTTGCCATCGGGCCGGCTATCCAGGATGGTTTCTACTATGATATTGAGCCGCCTCGCCCGCTGACCCAGGACGATCTGCCAGCCATTGAGGCCGCGATGCGCGAGCTCTCGGAACAGCGACTGCCATTCGTCAGGCTTGAGGTCCCGCTGGAGGAGGCGATCGCAAAGGCGTCGACGCTGAACCAGCCGTATAAAATCGAGCTGCTGGAGACTATCCGGGATCGAGCAATAGCTCCCCCCCAGGCCGCCGAGCAGGATGATATCGAGCATGAGGTCGATCCCGCGGCGCAGCGGGCCAGCTTCTACACAACCGGCGACTTCATCGATCTCTGCCGTGGTCCCCACGTCCTGGATACGTCGGTGATCCGCTTCTTCAGGCTGACCCATCTGGCCGGCGCCTACTGGCGGGGCGACGAGCGGCGACCGATGCTGACCCGAATCTACGGGATCGCCTTTCCGACACAGGAAGCGCTCGAGGCGCACCTGTTTCTCCTGGAGGAGGCGAAGCGCCGGGACCATCGGCGTCTGGGCCGTGAGTTGGATCTCTTCAGCGTGCATGATGAGATTGGCGGTGGGCTCGTGCTGTGGCATCCGAAAGGGGCGTTGGTCCGGAAGCTCATTGAGGATCTGTGGCGGGAGGAGCACCTGAAGAACGGCTATGATCTCGTCTATACGCCGCACGTCGGACGGGCAAAGTTATGGGAAACCAGCGGCCATCTTGACTTCTATCAGGAGTTCATGTATCCGAGAATGGAGATGGAAGGGAACGACTATTACGTCAGGCCGATGAACTGCCCCTTCCATATCAAACTGTTCCAGTCTAAAGTCCACAGTTACCGAGAGCTGCCGGTGCGGTTCGCCGAGTTGGGGACGGTCTATCGCTTCGAGCGGGTGGGAGTCCTGCATGGGCTCCTGCGAGTTCGGGGATTCACGCAGGACGACGCGCATATCTTCTGCACACCGCAGCAGATGGTGGGCGAGGTAGCCCGCGCCGTCAGTTTGAGTCTGTCGTTCCTGAGCCGCTTCGGGTTTGATCGGTACGACGCCTACATTGCCACGCGGCCAGAGAAGGCGATCGGAGACGCAGGACTTTGGAGCGACGCGACGGACGCGTTGCGCCGGGCAGCCGACGATGCCGGCCTCGCCTATCAGATTGATGACGGGGGCGGCGCTTTCTATGGACCGAAGATCGATCTCAAGGTGAGAGACGCCTTGGGCCGCGCATGGCAGTGCACGACGGTTCAGTTCGATTTTAATCTGCCGGAACGGTTTGACGTCACGTACATTGGGGAGGACAACCGACCGCATCGACCCTTCATGGTCCATCGTGCGATTCTTGGATCGTTGGAGCGATTTTTTGGGGTGTTGGTCGAGCATCACGCGGGCGCCTTCCCAACCTGGCTTGCGCCGGTGCAGGCGCGGCTGGTGCCTGTGGCGGATCGGTTCCAGCCGTACGCCCAGCAGGTCTCGGAGCAGCTCAGGGCTATAGGGGTCCGCACAGAAGTAGATGTGCGGAACGAAAAGGTTGGGTACAAGATTCGGGATGCTGAGGTGCAGAAGATCCCCTATATTCTTGTGGTCGGGGAAAAAGAAGCCACTTCAGGCGCCGTCTCGGTGCGAAAGCGCGGCGGGCGAGACGCGGGCATCATGCCGATCGATCAATTTGCAGCCGCGATCCAAGAGGAACTGAAGCCGGTCGTGAAGGCTGCCGTGCCGGCTTCATACGAAGGAGGGAGCATCCATCAGTAGAAGTGTTCGGGTGAACGAGCGGATTCGGATCAAAGAGGTGAGGGTGATCAGCCCGGAGGGGGCGCAACTTGGAATCCTGTCGATTCAGGATGCGCTTGAGACCGCCCAAAAGCTCGCGCTTGATCTGGTAGAGGTGGCGCCTGACGCCAAGCCTCCTGTCTGCCGGATCATGAACTACGGGAAGTATCGGTACGAGCAGAACAAGAAGACGCGGGAAGCCAGAAAGAAGCAGACGGTTATCCAGATCAAGGAGATCAAGCTCCGGCCCAAGACCGATGAGCATGATTTTCAATTCAAGTCCAAGCACGCCGAACGCTTCTTGAAGGAGGGGAACAAGACCAAGGTGACCTTGATGTTCCGAGGCCGGGAGATGGTTCATATCGAGCGCGGGAAGGTGCAATTGGACCGTTTTGCGGAGGCGCTCAAAGAGATTGCTGTGATTGAGCAGTACCCCAGGCAGGAGGGTCGGAACATGGTGATGATCCTCACCCCCAAGCATTGATGTGGAGGAGCAACGGTGCCGAAGATCAAAACACTCAAAGGGGCAGCGAAGCGATTCAAGATGACGGGAACCGGCAAGATCCGGCGCCACAAAGCGTCCAAGAGCCACTTGCTGACCGGTAAGTCGAGGAAGCGAAAACGAAATCTGCGTCAGCCGGGTCTGGTGTCCAAGGCGGATACGGCCCGGATGGAGCGGTTGATCCCATACCTGTAACAACAAACCGGCCGACATACGGCAATCAGTAATCAGCATTCAGCTAGAGGACGGGCACATCCCGTCTTGCGGCTGTGCTGGCTGCTGAGCACTGAAGGCTGAACGCTGTCTTATCTGGAGGAGTAGGATGCCACGCGCAAAAGGCGGATTTAAGACCAGACGTCGCAGGAACAGAGTCCTGAAAGAGGCGGAAGGATTTTTTGGAAAACGGAGTAAGGCGTACAGGAGCGCGCAGGAAGCGGTCGATCGGGCAAAGCGGTATGCCTATCGCGATCGGAAGGCCCGCAAGCGGGATTTCCGCAGCCTGTGGATTATACGGATCAATGCGGCCGCCCGTTTGTCCGGGCTGTCGTATAGCGCCATGATGGGCGGGCTCAAGAAGGCCGGTGTAGAGGTCGACCGGAAGGCTCTGGCCGATCTGGCCATTCAGGATCCGTCGGCGTTCACCAAATTCGCGGAGAAGGCTCGGGAGCAGTTAGCGGCCTGAGGATCGCGACATGGTTCGCCGAGACATGCCCCGACCCGCGTCGGGGCTTGCTGTTATGGGAGAGACGTGGAGGCATTGCGGCGGGAACTGGAGGATCTGAGGGCGGCGGCGTTTACGCAGATTGAGCAGAGCGCCGATGCGGCCCAGCTCGAACAGGCGCGCGTGCAGTTCCTCGGCCGTAAGGCCAGATTGACGGCGGTCCTCAGGCAATTGGTGACGCTCCCGCCGCAGGAGCGGCCGGTGATCGGGCTGCTGGCCAACCAGGTCAAGCAAGCGATTGAGGAGCGGATCGCGGCCAGACGGACCGTGCTGGAATCGGTCCCGAGCGATGAACTGCTGGCGACCGACCGGATTGATGTGACCCTGTCTGGGCGACGGCCGACCGTGGGCCGCCTGCATCCCCTTACCCAGATCATCCGCGAGATCTGTCGGATCTTCGCGGAGATGGGGTTTGCGGTCATCGAGGGTCCGGAGGTCGAGTGGGACTACTACAACTTCGAGGCCCTCAACATTCCAGAGGATCACCCTGCGCGGGAGATGTGGGATACCTTCTGGATCGATCCCACAAGCGCCCAGGTTGACAAACCGATGCTGCTCCGGACGCACACCTCGCCGATGCAGATCCGTATCATGGAACAGACCAGACCTCCGATCCGCGTGGTCGTGCCCGGCAAGTGTTATCGGTACGAAGCGGAGGACGCGAGCCACGAGAGTCAGTTTCACCAGATCGAGGGGCTGGCAGTTGACGAGGGCATCACGTTCGCCGATCTGAAGGGGACGCTCTATGCCTTCGTGCGTCGCCTCTTCGGTGAAGAGCGGAAGATCCGCTTTCGGTGCGACTATTTCCCGTTTGTTGAACCGGGCGTCGATATGTCGATCGACTGCTTCCGCTGCAAGGGCGCCGGCTGCCGGCTGTGCAAGATGAGCGGGTGGCTCGAAATTTTGGGCGCGGGGATGGTGCATCCGAATGTCCTGACCCGCGTTGGGTACGACCCGGCGCGCTACACCGGCTTCGCCTTTGGCC
>JAHFDH010000039.1 GCA_023249055.1 Candidatus Methylomirabilota bacterium | reverse complement strand
TTGTCATGGGCCCCGTCGAAACCCTGGATCACGCCAGTCGGCTGCCGCGGTATGGCTCAAAGATGGGGATCGACGGAACGCGGAAGTGGAAGGACGAGGGGTTCACGCGCGACTGGCCGGATGAACAGGTGATGGATCACGCGACCAAGGCCCTCGTGGACCGACGCTGGAAAGAGTATGGATTGGGTTGATGATACGTTGTCAATTGAGTGTATCGAGTCCATTGAGTCTATTGAGTCGACCCAACGGACTCGGTAAAAGCTAACAGCTAAACGCTACACCCTTTGGAGGCATCAAAGATGAGCAATCCTCTACGAAAAGCGATGTTCACAG
Organism: Candidatus Methylomirabilota bacterium; assembly: GCA_023249055.1. Classification (GTDB taxonomy): domain Bacteria; phylum Methylomirabilota; class Methylomirabilia; order Methylomirabilales; family Methylomirabilaceae; genus Methylomirabilis. The sequence goes on along the minus strand of JAHFDH010000039.1, from coordinate 13,683 downwards.
TCCTGGTGATCGGCACACTACTGGTTGCGCAGGCGGCCCACGCTGCGACTGTCCCGGACTTTACGCTCCCGCTCCTGGATGGAAAGTCGGTCGCACTGAAGGACTTTCGCGGTAAGCCGGTTCTGGTCAACTTCTTCCACTCCAAATGACCCCATTGTCAACGGGAGGCTCCCGTTCTGGCAAAGATCTACCAGCAGTACAATGGCAAGGGCCTCGTGATGCTGGGCGTCAACGTCGCCTGGGACAACGAAGCCGATGCGCGCAGGTTTATCGAAACGTACAAGATTCCTTACCCTGTGGGGCGCGATAATACCGGTGATATCGGCAGGCGCTATCAAATCAAAGGCACGCCGGCCACCTTCCTGATCAATAGAGATGGGAGTTTGTATGGACGCTCAGACGGGGCCATGACAGAGGAAGAGTTTCAGAAGTCTATCGATGCCCTCCTCAGTCAGAAGGGAAAGAAAGGCTATCCGGATTGATCCGTTGAAAACGCGTGGCATACGCTCGGTGCTCATTTCGAGTTGATCTGTGGAATCAACCGAAAGAATCCCGCACCCAGCCTGCCTAAAATCCAGCAGGCGTTTCGATCGATCTTGGTGCAGATTAGTGGTTGTAATCTGCGCTTCTGCAAAAGGGAAAACGAGGGCGGGAAAAGACTTGACGGCCCGTGGAAGGGGTGACATGCTGCGGCTCACATAGGGAAGCATGATGCCTCCGGGTGAACATAGCACATCTGCCACCCCGCGCAATTCGATTGGCGCACGATTCAGCAACGCCCTCGTAGGTGTGACTTGGCCTGAGAGGGCGTTGGTGTTTTCAGTCTAGCGAAGAGGAGGAAGCCCATGAAATGCAAGTTGCGCCGCCCTGGGCGGAGGACCCCGCCATTGGGGAGACCCCGCCCCTCAAATCACCCAGAATGGGCGGGCTGCGGTCCAGAAGCGAGGATACTCGGAAGAAAAATCGCGGCGTACACTTGGGCGGGAGAGCCTTTGAACCGTTATTTGCTCGGAAACAAGGAAGCGGAACCCAACAGCAACAATAGCCCGCACCAACAATAAGGAGGCAACAAAAAATGTCAAGGTTGAAGAATTATCTGCTCCCCGTGGCTGCCTGCATGATTTTTGTCTCCATCCTGATCGTCACCAACATCGGCAACGCCGCGCCCCCCGATAAGGACGTCAATGTCATCAATACGCCGAACGTCAATGTCGTTAACTCCCCGACGGTCCATCTGGCGCCGGGCGGCAGCGTGGGCATTGCCGGAACACCGAACGTCGCAGTGGGCAATACTGAGGCAAATCCCGTGCCGATCCGCGACGTGGATAACCCCGCCCGGCAGCCTTTCCAAACAGTAGGTGGAGGCCAACTCCCGGCGCTTACCTGTGGCTCCAGCTTTACCTTTGCAGTGCCGGCGAACAAAAGGCTCGTAATTGAGTTTGCCTCGGCGAATGTGAGGATACAAGCAATAGGTCAGATAGCGGAAGTTGGAATCCAGACTACTGTGGGCCTGAACCTTAGTGGCCCCTACCGTGTGCCGCTAAACAGAACAGGGACCGTTGGCTCAGAAGAGAGGTTCGAGGGAAGTCAGCAGATGCGGGTGTATCACGATACAGGGACCGTTTTCGTCGGTTTCGGCCGTACCATTCCCTGCGCGGGAATAGCTGACTTCTCTGTGTCAATATCTGGATACCTTGTAGATCTACCATAGCGCCACCAGCCGGTCCTATCCTAAAACGGCCGAAACACGCGCGGTGAGTCGGAGGGTGTGTCATCCTACTGAGAAAATGTCCGGAGGGAAGCACCTCAAGCAGCGGCTGGGGCTGCTTCGAAAATTACGTGATGGGCGAGGCGGAGCATGTCCTGGGGAGGCAGGGAGAGCGAAAACGTGCTCCCGTCCGTCAGATCACGAGGTCGCTAGGAAAGCGCCCACGCGGGAGGGAAGGGGGAAATCAGCCGCGCGGCTATTGGCGGGTCCTCTTACGAGATGAGTGACTCCCCAGCGACCGCTGCGCCACTCCGCAGCTTTTACGGTTGGCCGGCTTAGCTAACGTAGTCACGCTGAGCCCCCATGTGAGCGCAGATTACACCCCCGCAATGTAGACTCCCCGGAGGGCGGAGTAGTGGTTGAAATCTACACTGCCATCTCCGCCAACACGGTACAACACACCGACTTTCCCTTGACACGACCTGGGAAACCAACGTGAAAACCGCCGCGTCTATCTCGAGCAAAAAGGAACAACGGCTGATGCGGTGCGGCCCCGCCGAGGGGGCGTCCCCGACCTCTAGCCGCGGTCCGCCCAAAAGCATTCCTATCATTTATTAGCTCCTACCAGTCACTCGGCACGAGCGCTTCGTTTGGCGTGGAAAGCACCTTGAATGTCCTATCTACAGGAGGAGTCCTATGCTTTGCGAGACCCATCACAATGAGCCGCCTTCCCCCTCAATGGCGCGTGAGCGGTGCAACTTTCACAAGCTGCTCGAAGCGAATCCGAACTATTTCGGGCAGCTGAGCAAGTCGAAGTTTGCTGCCGCAGAGAAGATTCAGGGCGACACGAGCTTTGAGGAGATAGAGTGCGTCGGTCTCTTCCCCGAGAAGAACCTCATTGAGGCGATCATCGAGGTCAAGCGCCCCTACGGATTCAACGGCGACCTTTGCCACAAGGGATCGAACGAGTACATCCGGTTCTACCTCGACTGGGACCGCGACGGCGACTTCAACGATCCGGGTGAGGATCTGGGATTCGTCGCCCTCGAAGTCCACGACATCCCTGGCGTCTCACCGGAGAAGAAGGAGACGCACCTCTGCTACGCGGTCTCCCATCAGTTCAAGCCGCGCCCGTCGTCCTGCAAGGAGCCGTACATCATCCCGCTGCGGGCCGTGCTCGCCTGGGAGCAGATTCCCACCAGTCCCGACTTTCCTATGGTGTGGGGCAACATCATGCAGTGTATGGTGCAGATCGACCCCGAGGGCGGCATGACCATTGTCTCCAACCCGGAAGCGGTTCCGGCGAAGAGCAAAGGCCAAGCGGCTCAGTCCGCCGCGCAGCAAACGAAAGTCGACCCGTACCGCGCGGAGTTCCATGCGCTGCTCGCGGAGAATCCGAATTTCTTCGGCAGCGCTCCCGGCGCGCCGCTCGCAGCGAACACGGAGAAGAAGTTCGATACCACTTACGAAGAGCTGAAGTGCATCGGCCTCGATCCGCTGCACAATAACCTCGAGGCCGTGTTCCAGGTCAAGCTGCCGTTCGGATTCAACGGCGATCTCTGTCAGAAGGGAAGCCACGAGTTCATCCGCTTCTTCGTCGATTGGAACAACGACGGAGACTTCACCGATCCGCTGGAGGACATCGGTGTCGCCACAGTGCGCGTTCACGACATCCCCGAAGTCAAACCCGGCGTGCCGAAGACGTATCTTTGCTACGCCACGCTCCATGGCGTGAAGCCTCCGCTCGATTCCACGTGCAAGACGCCACTCGTTCGCAAGGCGCGCGCCGTCCTCTCGTGGGAAGTCATCGCACCCGGACCAAATGGACCGGTGGTGTGGGGCAACATCGTAGAGTGCAACGTACAGTTCCGCCCAACTGTGCAGCCTCCACGTATTCACGCAGAGATCACCGACCCGGTTGGCAACGAGTGCGTCGCGCCAATCACGACCTCCTGCGTCCTGGACGGCCATCCGGTTACCGGGGTCCAGATCACGGGATCGGCGGAAGGAACGCTCTTCGACCACTACACGTTGACCTACCGCCCTGCAGGCTATTTGGCGTTCATCAACACGGCGGTGGTCTATCCCAACTGCGTTCGCGCCACCACACCGGTCGATCCTGGTTCGACCACCCAGGTCCTCAACAACGTTCTCGGTTATCTGGACGTGGCCTTGCTGCCGCCGGGCGTGCTCCAGTACGACGTGCAGCTAGAGGTCTTCTTGACGGGTGGCGGCTCCGTCATCGGGACTGGATCGTTCAAGCTCAAGACGGCCAGTGCGGCGATCAAAGACATCGCCCACCAGCCGAAAGTCTTCGGTGAAGATCCGTTCAACCCCGGCGTGTTCCGTAACCTGATCAAGCACACCACCAGCCCGATGACCACGGTGCCCGAGCAGTCGATCGGCGGGTCCGTTTCGGTGAACGGCGCGGCCTATGTGCAGGGCTGCGACCGGATCATGAGCCAATACGTTCTGGCTGTATTCGGTCCGTTCAGCCCCGGTCCGGTCCCCATCGAGCCGGACGCAACGGGAGGTACGCCCATCATTGCGCCGGTCGTCTACGACAGTACGCCGGCCCACCCATGGAGCTCGGGATGCTCGTGGCCCTTCGAGAGCAATGTGATTACCGGTGGTGGAAACCTCGTGGCTCACTGGGGCTCAGAATGCTGCCCGTGGCCGCCGGTGATCATCAGCGCCCTCTGCGGTCCCGGATTCTACGACGTGCCGTACCTGATCAACACAGACTTGTGGAACAGCGGCGGATTGAATGGTCGCTACGTCGTACTCCTCGAAGTGCAGGACGTTCCCGTGATTGGTCCGCCCGTTGTCAACAAGACGGTCCGGCAGGTCGCGGTCTGGATCGACAACCAGTCGCCGCTGGCATTCATCGGCTCGATCGGCAGCTCGTCCGGTTGTGGCGACGTTCATCTGAGAGACTTCGTGAATCCCAGGACGCGGGCCAACATCAACGGTAAGGCCTATGATCCGCCTATCGACGCCGCCTATCCGCAGCAAGTGCCGAACGACAACTTCGGCGGTTGGACACTGACGTTCTTCAAGAACGGCGGGATTTCGGGCGGGACCATCGCAAGCGGTACCAATCGGGTGGGCTTGCCTTCCACCTGGCCGGCGCCGCCGACCATTGACGACGTATTTATTGCCTGGGACATCGTGGTGGCCCTCGATGCCGGGCCCGAGCCCTCGCCCCACGTCTCCCCTGGCCCGAAGCTGTACCGGGGTGAGCGCTGCGCGTTCGTCCTCTATTTGACGGTGTCCGACACGACGTGGGTCGGCGATGGCGGCAACCACAACGCGTTCGGACCGTTCCCCTATGCAGTGACCATCATCAATGACATTCCGGCGGACGATCCGTTCCCGGAACCGGCGGCACCCTAGCCGGAATAGTCGACCATAAGAAGGCGGGCCGCAACACCAAGAAGTGGCGCGGCCTGCCTTCTTCGTTGCTATCGAGAAGGAATACCGGCGGTTTTACAGTGCGACCTTGGGCAATCTGCTCCTGCTTTCAATGTCGATCAATGCGTCGCTCCAGAACGACAGCTTTAACGACAAGAAGCGCGTGAAGTTCGACTCGGCGGGGAAGAAAACCCGCAACGGTTATTCAGACGGTCCCCACTCGGAGATCGAAGTTTCCCACAACGTTTCGTGGGGGCCTGATCAAATCAGGGCGAGGGGGATCAAACTTCTCAAGTTCATGGAGGACCGATGGAACTTCCGCTTCAAGAATGACGAGGAGCGGGAGAAATTGCTCTTCTTGAATCTGGGAGGGTTCATTCCCCGCAGCTTGCTGCGGGGTAGTTCACTTTCGAGGACTCGAGTGAATAAGTGTGCATATAACAAGGCGCTCCTCCGGAGCGAGCTCATGGGGCTGGCAGCATTCCAATGTGTAGATTACACTCCCGTAATCTACGTTCGCTCGAAACCATTTCCGACTTCGGCTCCATGGAGGCGCGTAATCTCGAATTACGGGTTAGGCCGGGATCTCATGGGCGCGATGCTGGCGAGAACTGAGGAGATCGGATCGGACATTTCTACAATATCGCGGCTCTTTCAGGGCTGCGCTCTATCACCCATTTCAATAGTTCAATCCGGATAGCCGAAAGAAATAGACGAGGGCGTCAAGGCGTGCGGGAGCGCGGCCTGTCGGCGCCTGATGCAGAGGCAGGCTGCTCCGCCCGGGCGATATGGTAGCTCAGCGTCTTCAGGAGCGCTGACAGGTCGACGTTCTGGACCTTGATCGAATCGGGGGCCGTCAGTTGGGCGGGAGCAAAATTCAGAACCGCAATCACCCCGCCCTTCACCAGCGCGTCGAGGACAGCCTGGGCGCCGGCAGCGGGAACGGCCAGAATCCCGATCTTGATCTTCCGCTTGCGGACGACCGAGGCGATCGTCCCTGTGTCCATCACCTGCAACCCGTCAATCCGTCGACCGATCTTGGCCGGATCCCGGTCGAACACCGCAGCGATCTTGAATCCCTTCTCCTGAAACCCCTTGTAGGCAATCAACGCAGAGCCCAGGTTCCCCAATCCGACCAAAGCCACCTCCCATGCCCGCTTCAGGCCGAGAATCTCCTCCAGGCTATGCCGGAGCGGGGTCACGTAATACCCCAAACCCCTGATGCCGAACTGGCCGAAGTAGGCCAGGTCTTTTCGCACTTGGGCGGAATTCAGGCCGAAACGCTCGGCCAGTTGCTTGGACGAGATGCTCGCTGTCCGTTCATTCTCCAACTCTTCCACGCATCGCAGATAGATCGAAAGTCGGGTCACGGTCTTCTCTGGAATCTTGATCGCTTTCATAGATAGAGACCCTCTCATCCTGCAATCACGGAAACCGATTGCCGCGCCAAATCGAGCAACCTCGCCGGGAACAGGCCAAGGTGAAGGGTTCCCAGCACCGATACCAGCACGGCCAGGACAGCCGCCGCAGAGGCCGGGACCGCCGGTGCCTGTCCTCGACTCCGATCGGGGAGCGGGGAGGCTGCCTCACTCATGTACATGATGACGATGACGCGAAGATAAAAATAGACCGAGATGACACTGTTCAGGACGCCGATCACTGCCAAGCCGGGATAGTCGCCTGCAAGCGCGGCGCTGAAGATATACAACTTGCCCATGAAACCGGCTGTAGGAGGGATCCCGGACAGCGAGAACATGAAGACCGCCATGCAGGCGGCCAGAACCGGACGCTGCCATCCAAGACCGGCATAGTCGGTCAGCAACAGCCGCTCTCGCTCACCGTCTTGCACCGCAATGATGACAGCGAAGGCACCCAGGTTCATCAGGGCGTAGGCGACCAGATAGAAGAGGATGCTGGCAATGCCGGATGACCCGCCGGCGACCAACGCGACCAACAGATACCCGGCATGCGCAATCGAGCTATAGGCGAACATCCGCTTGATGTTGCTTTGAACCAGGGCCACCAGATTGCCCACGGTCATGGTAAGGACCGCCAACACCCAGATCGCAGCCGACCAACGCATGTGCAGGGCAGGCAGCGCCAGAAGAAATACCCGCAGGAAGGCGGCAAAGGCGGCGGCCTTGGTCCCGGCGATCATGAATGCGGTCACCGAGGTGGGCGCCCCCTCATATACGTCTGGGGCCCACATATGGAACGGGACGGAGGCGATCTTGAAGCCGAACCCGACCAGCAGCAACCCTCCCCCGATCAGAAACAGCGGCTCGGGGGGATGCCCGTCAGCCAGGAAGGCCGTAATCTGTCGGAGGATGGTCGTGCCGGTCGCCCCATAGATCAGGGCAATGCCGTACAGGAAAAAGCCGCTGGCAAAGGCCCCAAGCAGAAGGTACTTCAGCGCCGACTCGTTCGAGCGAAGCTCTGTCTTCCGGAATCCGGCGAGCGTATACAGGGCAAGCGAGAAGGTTTCCAGCCCAAGAAAAATCACGATCAAGTCCCCTCCTGCGGCCATGAGCATCATTCCCAATACCGAGAAGAGCACCAGGCTGTAATACTCGCCTTGGTCGGGGGCAGCGTTGTGAAGATAGCCCATCGACAGCAGGATCGTCAGTACACCGATCAGACCCAGTACAAGATAAAAGAAAAGCGAAAATCGGTCCAATACGACCGAGTCATGAATCCCGTATCGGACCATTCTCCGATCCGGGTCGAGGACAGGTCCCCACGAGTTGATCGAGAGAAGGATCGCCGCCGCAAGCGCGATCAGGCTCAGGATCGCGACGAGATGTTTCCGCCCCGGCGGAAGAAACAGTTCTGCAGTCAGTGTCGTAAGACCACCAATAGCGACCGGCGCAAGCGGCACAAAAGGAGCCCAGTCAATCTGGGGCAGTATCAGTTCCATGACTCACATGGGTTTCGAGGTTGAGAGTTGGGGGTGAAGATCGCATGCGCAAATTCGGGCTGTAGACCCTGGAGCGCGAAACCACGCAATAACAGCGGCAGATCGGCCTTCGGCGAACCGGCGACTTGCTCGACGAGCTGGGCCACGGATGCATCCATCCGTCTGAGGAGGGGATTGGGATTCAGGCCGATCCACAGAATGAGCAGGATGATCGGCATCAGCATCGCCATCTCACGGCGGCCGATATCATTGAGCGTAAGGTTTTCAGCTCGCCGGCTCTGACCCCACATCACACGCTGCCACATCCAGAGCATATAGACCGCCGCCAGGATGATGCCGATGGCGGCGAGGATCGCAAACCCTTTATGAGCGCGGAATGTTCCCGCCAGGATCAGGAACTCCCCGACAAATCCGTTCAGCCCAGGCAGGCCGATGGACGACATGGTGACCACCAGGAAGCAGAGCGCGAAACGAGGGAGCACTCGCGAAAGTCCGCCGAACTCCTCGATCATCCTGGTGTGGCGTCGCTCATAGATCATCCCCACCAGCAGGAAGAGGGCGCCGGTAGAGAGACCGTGGTTGACCATCTGAAGGATGGAGCCCTCCACGGCCTGCACGTTCATGGCAAAGATACCCAGCATGACGAACCCCAGGTGACTCACCGAGCTGTAGGCCACCAGTCGCTTGAGATCATCCTGAACCATGGCGACCAATGCGCCGTACAGGATGCCGATGACAGCCAGCACGGAGATCAACGGGGTAAAAGCGGCGGCCGCTTCCGGAAAGAGCGGAAGTGCGAATCGGAGAAACCCATACGTCCCCATCTTCAAGAGCACCCCGGCCAACAGGACACTCCCCGCCGTCGGCGCCTCCACATGGGCGTCCGGCAACCATGTGTGAAACGGAAACATCGGCACCTTGATCGCGAAGGCGAGGGCGAAGGCGGCAAAAAGCCACAGTTGCGTGCCGTACGGAATTGACCCGCCGATCAACTCCAGAAGGTCGAACGTCGACCGACCCGTGCTTCCCTGGTGCAGAAACGCAACAGCAATCATCGCCAACAGCATCAGGACGCTTCCCGCCATTGTAAAGAGGACAAACTTCAGGGTGGCATACACCCGCCGACGGCCGCCCCAGACCCCGATCAGGAAATACATCGGAATCAGCATCCCCTCCCAGAAGAGATAGAAAAGTATCAAATCAAGGGCGACAAACACGCCGATCATGCCGGCTTGGAGCAGCAGCATACAGATCATGTATGCCTTGACCCGACTCGTGATCCCTGAGAAGGAGGCAAGGATCGCGATGGGTGTGAGGAACGTCGTGAGAAGCAGCAGCGGCAGGCTGATCCCATCCACACCAAGAAGATAGCTGCTCCCGATCGAATCGATCCACGGCGCCCGCTCAACAAACTGCATCCCGGCTGTAGCCGGATCGAATTGCGCATACACGATGAGTGAGAGGAGAAAAACCAGAGATGAGATGGCCAGCGCGAGCCGCTTGATCAGCGCTTCCCGCGCTCCATCGATACAGACGAGCACGAGGGCGCCGCACAGCGGAATAATAATCAGCATTGAAAGGATCGGGCCGCCTGTTGGACTCATACCTTCCCCTGTGCCCTATCCGGAAAACGCCAGGTATCCCAAGAGGACCACTGCACCCACCAGAATCGACAGGATATAGGTCGGCACCTGGCCGGTTTGCAGTCGCCGCAGCAGGCTGCCGGCTCGGGCTGCGAGCGCAGCAATGCCGTTGACCGAGCCGTCGACGATGCGCGCATCGAACAACTCCGACAGCGTGCGCGCGGAGGTAACGGTCGGCCGGACTACGGCCGTCTCATACAGCTCATCGACCCAATATTTGTGAAAGAAGGTACGATACAGCGCAGGATACCGCGCGGCGAGCGCCTCGGATCTTTGAGGGTCCAAAAGATAGTAACGATAGGCCATGACGATTCCACCTACGGCCATCGCAAGGACTGCAACCGCCAGCACGACCTCGGAGGTTGGCTCGGCTGTGGCCTCATGCGCCGACGCGGGGAAAACCGGACCCAGGAAGCGCTGCAACAGGCCAGATCCTGGCGGGACACCGACAAATCCGACGGTCGCCGATCCGAGCGCCAGCAACACAAGAGGCAGGCGCATGCTCCATGGCGCCTCGTGCAGGTGGCTGAGCATATGAGCGTCCAGCCTCGACTTCCCCTCGAAGGCCAGGAAGTAGAGACGGAACATGTACAAGCCGGTGCCTGCGGCGGTCAGCGCTCCAATGACCCAGAGCGGTCCGTGTCCCGAGGCGTACACGGCAGCGAGGATCTCGTCCTTGCTCCAGAAGCCGGCGAAGGGAGCAATGCCGGCGTTCGCCAGCGCGCCGACAAGAAAGCTGCCGGCGGTGACACGGAGGAACTGCCGCAACCCCCCCATCTTCCGTATATCCTGCTCGCCGGCCAGCGCATGAATCACCGACCCGGCCGACAGGAAGAGGAGAGCCTTGAAAAAGGCGTGGGTCATCAGATGGAAGATTCCTGCGGCGTAGGCCCCCACCCCTAAACCCAAAAACATATAGCCAAGCTGGGAGATGGTCGAGTAGGCGATAATCCGCTTGATATCGGTCTGCACCAGGGCGATGCTCGCGGCATACAAAGCCGTAAGACCGCCGACCCAGGCCACGATCTCCAGGCTCACAGGCGCCAGTTGGAACAACGGCGCCGAACGCGCGACTAGGTAGATGCCCGCCGTCACCATGGTGGCGGCATGGATGAGCGCCGAGACGGGGGTAGGACCCTCCATCGCATCAGGCAACCAGACATACAACGGGAGTTGCGCCGACTTCCCGGTTGCGCCGATGAACAGGAGAAGGGTCAGCAGCGATGCCGTGACAGATCCGTACACTAACACGGTCGGCGCGTCCGTCAACACGGTCTGAAAGTCCACCGACCCAAACAGCAGGATCATCCAGATCAGCCCCACCACCATCGCGCCGTCGCCGATCCGGTTCACCAGAAAGGCCTTGGTCCCGGCGGATGCCGCAGCCGGCCGCTCAAACCAGAAACCGATCAACAGGTACGAACAGAGACCGACTCCTTCCCATCCCACAAAGAGCAGGAGGTAGTTATCGGCCAGGACCAGGACCAGCATCTCGGCCAGGAAGAGATTGAGCAGCGCGAAGAAGCGATGGTAGTCGCGGTCCTCCGCCATATAGCCGATCGAGTAGATGTGGATCAGCAACCCCACGCCGCACACCACCAGCGCCATAATGGCTGAGAGTGGATCGAACAGGAACCCGAACGAGACTGAGAAATCGCCGGAGGCGATCCAGGAGCCGATGGAGGAACGGAGCAGGCGGCCTTCCGCCGGCATCTGAAGGAGACGGACAAACGCCATCACGGAAAGCAGCAGCGACAGCGACGGAGTACCGCAGGCGATCACCGTCGCCAGCGTTCGCGGCATTCGGCGGCCGATCAGACCGACGATGAGGCTTCCCGCCAGCGGAATAATGGGAATCAGCCAGATCATCCCGCACTACCCTTTCAGCAGATTGATCTCGTCCACATTCATAGACTCTTTGTTTCTGTGCAGCGCAATGATGATGGCCAAACCTATCGCTACCTCGGCCGCCGCTACCGCCATCACAAACAATACAATGATCTGTCCATCCATCGAGTGGAGAAACCTCGCGAACGCCACAAAGGTCAGATTGACCGCATTCAGCATCAGCTCGATCGCCATGAAGATCACCAGCACGTTACGCCGGATCAGTACCCCCGCTACCCCAATGACAAATAGCGCGGCGCTGAGGATCAGATAGGCATTTAGGGGCACGGTTGCTGTCATTGCACTTCACACCTCGCACGGGGCGCGGCAAGCAGCGTCCCTACGCTACCTCCTGGCCAAGACCATCGCGCCAATAATGGCAATGAGCAGGATGATGGACGTGATCTCGAATGGGACGAGAAACTCGGTGAATAAGAGACGGCCGACGAGTTGCGTGTTCCCGGCAGCACCGACGACTTCTGATGTCTGCGGGCCATGAGGCGCGCGAGCAGTCCAGGACCCGACAGGGATCACCAGCTCAAGCAACAGGATGGCGACCGCGCCAGCCCCAATCAGGAGCCTGGGCCGGTCTCGCTGCAGCCAGGCGGGCAGTTCATGGCCAAGGTCGAGCAACATGACCACAAACAGGAACAGGACCATGATCGCTCCGGCGTAGACGATCACCTGTACGACGGCGACGAACTGCGCTTGCAGCAGCAGATAGATCCCCGACAATGCGAAAAACGTCCCGACAAGCGAAAGGGCGCAGTAGACCGGATTCCGCAGGATAATGACCAGTACCGCGGTGACGAGCGCCATGGCGGCCAGCGGCACAAACACCAGCCATTCCATCCTTACCTCAACGCCACGAATACAGCCGTGACCACAATGTTGGCCAGCGCAATGGGCAGCAACACCTTCCACCCGAATCGCATCAGTTGGTCGTATCTGAAGCGCGGCAGCGTGCCTCGAAGCCAGATAAACAGGAAAATCACCAGGTAGAGCTTCACGAGAAACCAGACGACCGGCGGCAACCACGGCCCCCTCCACCCGCCCAGGAACAGCGTGGTCGTCATGGCCGCTACGGTGATCATATTGGCGTACTCAGCCATAAAGTACATGGCGAACTTCATTGAGCTGTACTCGACGTGGAATCCGGCCACCAGTTCCGTCTCGGCCTCCGGCAGATCGAAGGGAGCGCGGTTGGTCTCGGCAACCGCGCAGATCAGAAAGATGAGGAACCCGATCGGCTGAAGGATGATAAACCATGTCCTGGCCTGGGCGCCCACGATCTCCACCAGGCTGAGCGACTGCGACAGCATCACCACGCCGATCACCGACAGGCCCAAGGAGAGTTCATAGCTGATCATCTGAGCTGAGGAACGCAGCCCTCCCAGTAGCGCGTACTTGTTATTCGAGGCCCACCCGCCCAGGACGATCCCATACACGCCGAGCGAGGCCACACCGAACACATACAGCAGCCCGATGTTGACGTCGGTGATGACCAGGTCGATCGTCTGTCCGAAAAGTCGGACCTGGTCTCCAAACGGAATGACGGCGAAGGAGATGAAGGCGGGGATTAAAGCAACCGCGGGGGCCAGGATGTAGAGCGTCCGGTCTGCCGCCTGTGGAATAATGTCCTCCTTGAACAGGAGCTTGAGCCCGTCGGCGATCGGCTGCAGCAGGCCGTGGGGGCCGACTCGCATCGGACCCAGCCGGACCTGGATGTCGCCGATGACCTTCCGCTCCACCCAGGTCAGGTAGCTAACGCTCAGCAACATCAACCCGAAGACCACAACGATCTTCGCCACCATGATGACGAAGAAGGCGCCCTCTGGCATCGTGCTCCCCTGTCGCCTGTTCCCCGCTTCACGCGCGCGAGAACAGGCTACGACCAGTGCATGGGCCTGGCTCAGGCCACGACCCGGGCTCCGAATGGGCAGCCGCGCTCGACGACGTGCCGCTCAAATTCATCACGAAAATATTTCAGATAACTTTCAATCGGCATGGCGGCGGCATCGCTTAAGGGACAGATGGTCTTGCCCTTCATGTTGTCGCAGATGTCCAAGAGCAGATCAAGATCTGCCGTCCGCCCGCGACCCTCTTCGATCCGT
>JAHFDH010000169.1 GCA_023249055.1 Candidatus Methylomirabilota bacterium | reverse complement strand
CCTCCTAAGATCTTTGGATTTGCCGTAATGCGCTTCATCAGATCTGCGTGCCTCATGTGCCCCTCCCCAGTGCTCGTACTTCGAGTATTCTCTTTCTAACCCCGGTCTCAAGTATAGACAAGTCTTCCTCAGGGACCCCCGTCCGCTCTGTAAGGTCAGGGTGGGTCAAGCCTTCAGCTTCACGGAGCCGCCCGAGTACATCACACGGTATCATACAAGTAATCTAACCGAAAGTTAGGTCACCGCCAAAAGGTTTCTTCAACGCCGACAACAGTAAGGCCCGTGGTGTTCAGCCCTTGCTGCGCAGTCCTGAATCTCCTTGACAGGGGTGACGCTATCGGACTAAAAATTATAGCAAGGCCGATCTCTGATCGGATTAGACGGAGGTTATGGTGGCAAAAGTCCTCAGTATCATCCCCGAACGATGTACCGCCTGCCGGGCCTGTGAGTTGGCCTGCTCTGTAAAACATTATGGTGAGTTTAATCCCAGCCGATCGCGGATCAAGGTCAGCATCTTCCTTGAAGAAGCGGTCTACATCCCCACCGCCTGTACCCAGTGCACCGAGGCGTGGTGTGCCAAGATCTGTCCCACTACCGCCATCCTTCGCAACGACGACTACATGGCCTATTACGTGGTTGACGACAAGTGCGTCGGGTGCAAGATGTGCGTCCTGGCCTGCCCGTTCGGGGCGATAGAGCTGTATGCCGACCACGGCAAGGCCGAAAAGTGCGATTTGTGCCTCTCGATTGACGGCGACCCGGAGTGCGTGAAGTTCTGTACGCCGGGCGCATTGCTCTTCACCGATGAGGACGCGGGCCCCAAAGCCAAGCAGGCGGCAACCGCCGCTCGGTTGAAGGAGGCCTTGCGAGAGGCGGCAGGCTGATGGGCTGGACCGGGACGGTTCTCAGAATCAATTTGAGCAGCGGCAGCGTGGCGAAGGAGCCGCTGGACCGACAGCTCGCCAGGGCCTACATCGGCGGTCGCGGCCTGGCGACGAAGATCCTGTACGATGAGATCGACCCGACGCTCGATCCGCTCGGACCGGCCAACAAACTGATCCTTGCCACCGGCCCGCTCACCGGTACGAACGCCCCCACCGGCGGCCGGTATATGGTGGTGACCAAATCGCCGCTGACTGGCGCGATCGCCTGCTCGAATTCTGGCGGGTATGTCGGCGCGGAGATGAAGTATGCCGGCTACGACCTCGTGATTGTGGAGGGGAAGGCGCCGCATCCGGTCTATCTCTGGGTCAACAATGACCGTGTGGAGATCCGCGACGCCGCCCAAGTCTGGGGGCAGTCCACGCACCGGACCGAGGATATCCTTCGCAGCGCCACCAACGCCGAGGTCAAGATCTGCAGCATTGGGCCGGCGGGGGAGACGCTCAGCCTCACCGCCGCCGTGATCAACGACAAGCACCGGGCCGCGGGGCGTTCCGGGGTGGGCGCGGTGATGGGATCGAAAAACCTGAAGGCTGTCGTCTTCCGTGGTACCCGGTCGGTCAAGGTCGCGCACCCCCAGGCGTTCATGCGGGCCTGCCTGGAGGCCGTGGCGAAGCTCAAGGCAGATCCGGGTTCGGGAGAGGGCCTGCCGATGTACGGGACGCCCGGGATCGTGAACGTCATCAACGCCCATGGCTTCATCCCGACCAACAACTTCCGATTCGGCCAGTTTGCCGGCGCCGACCGGATCAGCGGCGAGACCATCCGTGATCAGATCCTGATCCGGAACAAGGGCTGCTTCGCCTGCACCATCGCGTGCGCGCGAGTGACCGATGTCAAGACCGGAAAGTTCAAGGGGTCGGGCGAGGGGCCGGAGTACGAGACCGTCTGGGCGCTTGGCGCGATGACTGGCGTCAGCGACCTGGCGGCGGTCACCAAGGCCGGCTACCTGTGTAATGAGCTGGGGATGGATACCATCGAGGCGGGGGTGGCTGTCGCCACTGCCATGGAGCTGTTCGAGGCGGGCTATATCCCGGAGCGCGAGGTCGGCCGCCCGCTTCGTTTCGGCGACGCGGACGCGCTGGTGGAGATGACGGAGAAGCTGGGCAGGGGAGAGGGGTTCGGCGCCATCCTGGCGCTGGGCGGCGCGCGGCTCGCCGAACGGTACGGCCACCCTGAGTTGTTTATGGGGGTGAAGCGGCAGGCGTTTGCTGCCTACGATGGGCGCGGGGCGCAAGGGATGGCGCTCGGATACGCCACCTCCAACCGGGGCGCCTGCCACCTGCGCGGTTACACCATCGCGTCCGAGGTGTTCGGCGTTCCGGGGAAGGTAGATCCGTTCGCCACCGAGGGGAAGGCAGCACTGTCCAAGGCGTCCCAGGACGCCACGGCCTTCGTCGATTCGACCGGCACCTGCCTGTTCACCACCTTCGCCCTGGGACCCGCTGATCTGCACGCCATGTTGGAGCTGGCGACGGGCGCCGGCTATACGGAAGACGAAGTCATCACGATCGGCGAGCGGATCTGGAACCTCGAGCGCCTCTTTAACCTCAGAGCCGGCCTCAGCACCAAAGATGACACGTTGCCTCGTCGCATTCTGGAAGAGCCGATTCCGGCGGGACCGGCCAAGGGAAGGGTAGCCCGACTTGGCGAAATGCTCCCCAAGTATTATGCGCTTCGCGGCTGGACCCCGGAAGGTGTCCCGACGCCGGAGAAGCTGATGGCACTTTCTCTAACCCCCAACCCCTGACCCCTATCTCCTGTTCCGTATGCCTGAAGTCAGATTTCTCGGTGCTATCCGGAAGGCTGCGGGAAAGTCATCGTTCGGGATCGATGCCGGTACGGTAGAGCAGCTCCTGGAGGCGCTGAGGCAGGTTATGAGCCCCGCGTTCCGGGAGTTCCTGTTTGAAGGCGAAAGACTCCGACAGGAAGTCGAGATCCTGGTGAACGATCGGAATATCACGGGTCTTGACGGATTCAAGACAGCCCTTGCGCCCTTCGACCAGGTCACGCTATTACTCAAGAAAACTTAGGAGCATCCTGACAGGTAGAGGTTTATGAGCAACGTACATCACGTGATCATCGGGGCCAGTGCGGCCGGTCTGGCAGCCGTTGAGGCGATCCGGAAAGTGGACAAAGACGGTCCCATTACGGTTGTCTCGAAGGAGCCGATGCCGCTCTATTCCCGCGTCGGCCTGACCCACTTCATCGCAAGAGAGGTCGGCTACGACGGGATGCGCATGCGGGACGATGGCTACTTCGACCGGATGAAGGTGCGGGGCGTGATAGGGGTCGCCGCCCTCTCCGTCGATGCCGCCGCGCGCCGTGTCGCGCTGAGCAATGGCGAGAACCTGGCTTATGACAATCTGCTCATAGCGTCAGGTTCTCACGCCGTCATGCCGCCGATTCCTGGGACACATCTCCGAGGCGTCTATACCTGCATCACCAACATCGATGCCGTACAGATTGACGAGTCAATCGCCGGGGCCACAGAGGTCGCCGTGATTGGCGCGGGACTGATCGGGATCCAGGTGGTCGATGCGCTCGTCCGTCGCGGCTGCAAGACCACCGTCATCGAGCAGATGCCGCATGTAATGCCTGCTATGGCCGATGCAGTCTCGGCCGCAATGGTGGAAAACGAGCTGCGGTCAGCCGGGGTGACAGTCAGGTGCGGCGTCAGGGCAGCGGAGCTGTTGGAAAAGAACGGCCATGTCGCCGGTGTGAAGGTCGAGACTGGTGAGACCCTCTCCTGTCAGCTTCTGGTCATGGCGGCCGGCGTTGCGCCTAATGCGAATTTCCTGGATGGAACCGGCGTAAAGATGAACCGCGGGCTGATGGTGGATGCCTATCAGCGAACCAGCCTGGACGGGATCTATGCGGCCGGCGACGTCGCCGAGACCGTCGATATGTTCAGCGGCGAGCGAGTCGTCAATGCCATCTGGCC
>JAHFDH010000168.1 GCA_023249055.1 Candidatus Methylomirabilota bacterium | reverse complement strand
CCCAGCGTCGGCCCGGCCGCCTCGGTAGACCAGCCGATCACCCATAGCAACAGGAGGACGCCGAAGGCCCCGACGGCGGCAACCACCTGGTTTTCGGTCAGGGAAGAGGCCAGTATTCCCAGTCCAAGGAAGGCCATCCCGAGGAGCAGCAGACCGAGATAGCCGCTCAATATCAGTCCCCATTCCAGCGTAACGAGGGACCCAAGCATCGCGATGTCCAGTAGACTGATTCCGAGCATCGCCGAGTATAGCGCGAGCGCCGCCAGGAACTTACCCAACAGCAGCTCCCAGTCTCTGATCGGGTACGAGAAGAGGAGTTCAATGGTTCCCGTCTTTTTCTCTTCTGAAAACAGGCGCATGGTTGCGGCAGGCATGAGGAGGAGCATCGTGATGGCGATGTCGCGAAACAGCGGGCGAACGATCCATTCTGAGGCGTTCAGACCTCGACCGAATGTGGGGTTCATCGTAGCCTGCAAGCTGTTGAGCGAAAAGAAGGCGAGGAGGCTATAGAAAAAGTAGCCAGAGATCAGCGCAAACATCGTCAAGATCACGTAGGCGATCGGCGACGTAAAGTAGGCCCGCCACTCGCGTTTGAAGATGGCTATGACGTTCATGCCTGCGCCTCCTGCGCTTCTTTGGTCACCAGGCGCACGAAGATTTCCTCCAGGCTCATATCGGCCGCTCGAAGTTCCAGCAGCCCCCATCCGCGCTCAACGATCAGGCGCGACGCCTCGCGGCGCAGGTCACAATTGCGCTCCGACTCCACGATAAAGCTCTGGGCGGTCTCGCCTGCCTGTGCGTCGCCCGCAGACAGGTGCGCCTCATCCTCGGTGACGACACGCAGAACGCCTGGAAGCTGGGTCAGGGCTATCCCGATCTGGTCGACCGGCCCCTCTACTCTGATCCGCAGTTTGGTGGAGCGCTGAAGCCCGGTCGTCAGGTTCTCCGGGGTGTCGACCGCAACGATCTGTCCATTGTTGATGATGATCACCTGGTGGCAGAGCATGCTGACCTCAGGCAGAATGTGAGTGGACAGGATCACCGTGCTTTGGCCGGCCAGTTCCTTGATGAGCTGCCTGATCTCGATGATCTGTCTTGGGTCGAGTCCGATGGTCGGTTCGTCCAGGATCAGCACCTCAGGATCGTTGAGCAGCGCCTGGGCGATCCCGACCCGCTGCCTGTAGCCGCGAGAGAGCGCTCCGATCAGGGTCCGCCTGACCTTGGCCACGCCGCACTTCTCCATGATCTCGCCGATCCGCTGACGCCTCCTCCCGCGTTCCAGACCCTTGACCTCAGCCACGAACGCCAGGTAATCGGCGACTTTCATGTCGGTATAGAGCGGCACGTTCTCCGGCAGGTAGCCGATCCGTCGCCGTACCTGAAGCGAGTCGGTGAGGACATCGTAGCCGGCGACGCGCGCTGTCCCGCTGCTGGGCGGCAGACAGCCCGTCAGAATGCGCATCGTAGTGGTCTTGCCGGCGCCGTTCGGCCCAAGGAACCCTACGACCGTTCCTTTCTCGACCTTAAACGAGACATCGCGAATGGCAGTATGCTTATCGTAATATTTCGTCAGCCTGTCCGCTTCGATCATTCCGTCTCCTGGGCGCACCCGCCCTGTCTGTCGGAAAGAATCAATTCGAGAAACAATCTAGTATCATACACAATAAGGTCCACCCGATGCAATACTGGGACGCTCTCCTGATGGTTCACAGAGGTACCTTAACAGGGTCAAAGAAGCATGTGTGGTCTTGCATACCACATTCGGAAATTTGGGGACACAATACTCATTTCTGCTTGATTCTCAGGCGGATGCCGAATACCTGACGCCGAGCGGTAGAGCCTGGGTGCCTCCATCACGTTACCCAACGTGGCGTCCGTTCACTGCCCATCTTCAGTCATGACAACGATCGGAGAGCATGCCTTAAGCTCATAGCAGAACAGGTGAATCGTTTCGATGTGGAGGTGCTCGCGTGGTGCCTGATGACGCATCACACGCATCTGGCGGCCATTCCAAACGATCACGTGGCGCTGGCCATGGGCGGGTTGGAGAAGCCTACGGCGGTATACCCGAATGAAAAACCGTGTGGACGGCGTGCGCGGGCCTCTCTTTCAGGCTTGAGGTTCATGGTAGAGACGACACGGGTAAATCGACGTAGCGCTCGCGGGACATCTCGGCTCCGTAAGCGATGCAGGCACGTATGTCGGTATCGTCGATTCCCGGATAATTGTCGCGGATCTGTTCGAAGCTCCGGACGTCGCTCACTCGCCAGAGATGCATCAGATGGTCGCGCTGGGTCCTATCGCTGGAGGTTACGGTAGAAGTTCTCATGGGGGCCAACGGCCAGGAGTTGGATCAGTCGTTTTCGGGTCTCCAGTCGATAGGCCACCAGATATTCAAGTCGTTGGTACGTGAACTTGTAGACTCGCACCCCTTTCAACGCTCCGACTTTTGGCTCGGCAATCATGGGATCAGCGAGGATCGCCCGGACTGCGCCATCGATCGCCTCTTGTAAGGGGCTGGAGGCTTTTTTCTTCCGCCGGTGGAAAAGAGGTGTGACCACCGGCTGCCAGGTCACAACACTCCCCAGCGATACGGCTCCAGGAGTCCAAGCTTTGCCTGTTCATCCCCCTCAAGGATGTCCTGGATCGTGGAAAGCGGCAGGTCCGGATTCTCTTCCGCGATCATGGCCAGGAGGGCGTAGTAACGGACCTGTTCCGACAGGCTCCGCCCTTCAGCTCTGGCTTTGGCCGTGAGGCGCTTCTTCAGTACAGGGTCCAAGCGGATCGGGAGCACCGAGCCAGCCATAGAGTTCACCTCCTTTACGTTATACACTGTATAGCATGGCAGATGGAGTGTCAAGTGGTGCGACGCGAGCTGGGGGCGTTATCTTACTGGCGCATCTGCGGGTGCTTTGAGCCGGGGCACGATTTCCTGTAAGGCCGAAACGCGGGTTGGAGTTCCGTGGGGCCAGCAGCGAATCTCGTCGCTACGCACGGGCGAAATCGATGAGCCCTCGCTCGACGTCGGTGCTGAGCAGCTCGACGCGCACCCGATCACCGACGTCCAGTCCCTTGAACCCTCGGACCACCTTGCCTTCTGCGTGAGGGTAAACGATACGCACCCAGGTGCCTTTCTCGGACGCGCCGGTGACGATGGCGTCGAAGCGCTGCCCGATCTTCGATTCGAGGAGCAGCGCGGCCGCCGATTTCCGGACCTGTCGCTCGACCTTGCTCGCGTGATCTTCCTGCTCGGTGCAGTGTTGTGCGAGCGTACCGAGTTCCTCAAGGCTGTACGGGGTCGCGTGCTCAGTCAGCGCGGCCTTGAGCAGCCGTTGCGTGAGCAGATCGGGGAAGCGCCGGTTCGGGGCCGTAGAGTGCATGTAGGCCTGGACCGCCAAGCCGAAGTGGCCCGGCGACGTCTCGCCTGGACCCTCCACCACGTACTCGCCCCGTCCGATCAGCTTGACGACGGTCAGCGAGAGATCGGGAAACCGCGCCGGGTCCGTTCGGCGCCGCTTCGACAGGAACGCCTCCAGGGCGGCAGCGTTCGGCTCGGGCGGGAGCCGCGCCTGCAGGTGGGCCGCGAGTTCCACGATCCGCTGCCAGCGATCCGGCGAGCGCAAGATCCGGCGCAATGACGGCAGGCCCCGCGCCTCGAGGTACCGGGCTGTGATACGATTGGCCGCGATCATGAGGTCCTCGATCAGCTCCTGGGCTCGATTCTTCTCCTCCACCCGCAGATCGGTCAGCACGTCGTCCTCAAACACGGCGCGCGGCTCGATCGTCTCCAGGCTGAGTGCGCCGTGTACGTGCCGCACACCCCGAAGCGTCTGGGCCACGCGATCCTGGATCCGGAGCTGCTCGTCGAGTCCGGACACGGTGGCCACTCGCCCCGGAGCGGGTCCTT
>JAHFDH010000038.1 GCA_023249055.1 Candidatus Methylomirabilota bacterium | reverse complement strand
TAGCACCTCAACCGTTCGCGCCTTGTCGTCAACGTCGTAGAGCACCCTGATCTCACCAACTCGCACTCGCCAGGCCCCGGTACTCAGCTTCACGCACCCTGGGGGTCGTGGGGTGTGAGCCAGGTTCTCCAGCGCATCCTTGACCCTCGCCCAGGTGTCACCCGCAAGCCTGCCTAAATCCCTTTGGGCCTTAGGACCGAGCAGCAGTCGATGCACGGGATCCCCGCTTGGAGAGGTACGTATCAAGGCTGACGCGCTCTCCTGGAGCGTGACGGGCCTCGAAGGCGTCCATCGCGTCCTGCAGGTCCTCCAGTTCCTCAAGGAGTTGGTTGTAAGCGTCCAGGCTCAGCAGAACCGCCGCCCCCTTGCCATGCTGAGTGAGGATAGCCGGACCTTTCTCTAACGCGGTCAGGACCTCCGCCTGCCGTTTCCGCAGTTCTGAAATCGGGATCACCTCTCTGATTCTCATAGGTAGCCCTCCTGTTGAAGCATCTGTTGCCGTAATATGCTACATGCCCAGGAGGTTGTCAAGGCGTATTGCAGAAGGTGTGCGGGTATCAGGCTGAGCCAAGAGGGGCGCGCGGTCGGTCTGCCTGCGATAAGTCACACAGAGGGGTATCGACAGTGCCCAGTGGTGCCGCCCTATTGAGGGTCCAGCAGAAAAGGTCAGTGTGACGGCTGAGGCCTTGCACCTCAGTGTCATGCAAGTATTAACAGATCACTAAGGTTTCCGTCAAGTCCCTTCGTGTCTCCCGTTTGCGCTTTCTATCTGAACGCCGGTTCAGTGCCGGTTCCAGGTCCGATTTGGTCGTTTCCCATCGTTCTGTCGCATCATTCATTTCAGGCATGTAACTCTCCGAATATACAGAGACATATCGCACTTTTAGACACTTAGAAAAAGGATGGCGGAGGCGTGTGAGGGTCGAACTCACCAACCCGGTATTAGCGGGTACGCTGGTTTTGAAGACCAGGAGGGCCACCGGGCCCATTCCGCCTCCAATCGATCCGATGAGAACCTGACAGCGCTTCGCTGGTCCGGTCAGAGCGTCAGGCGAGGTAGGATGTTAGCAGTGTGCCGCTGTCGCCAGGCGCGGGATGTCGTCCTACGCGGGATGCCAACTGAGGGGCCGCCCGCCCAACAGGTGGAGGTGCAGGTGATAGACCGCCTGGCCGCCCTCGCTGTTACAATTGATCACAAGGCGGAACCCACGATCCGCGATTCCGATCTGTCGTGCGATCCGGTTGGCCACCAATAGGAGGTGCCCGAGCAACCGATCATCAGCCTGGTTCGCATCGAGGATTGTCGCGAGGTGCTGACGGGGAACAATCAAGATATGGATAGGCGCCTTCGGGTGGATGTCTTCAAAGGCGACAGACTGCTCGTCCTCATACACAATCTTCCCGGGACGCTCACGACCGGCGATCTGACAAAAAAGACAGTGATCCACGCCATCGCCCTATCGATACTCCGCCTTACTCTTTTTTCCGTAACGCTTGCGCAGTTCCCGAGCTACCTCTGACGGCGAGATCCCGTGATGCCCCAGCAGGACCAGTGTATGGAACCACAGATCCGCCGCCTCATAGATGATCTCCTCCGGATGTCCATTCTTAGAGGCCACCACCAATTCGGTCGCTTCTTCGCCGACTTTCTTAAGGATCTGATCCTGGCCTTTGGCAAACAGCCCCGAGACGTACGAGTTCGGCTGGGGTCTCGCTTGCCGATCCTTAATGACCTCGAAGATCTGTTGGAGGATCGCAAGGCTCCCGCCGTAGACCGCCTCGGGATCGAACTGCTGCTGGACTGTTTCCTGCGACACCTCAGGAGAGGGGTGCAGGCGACGGAAGAAACAGGATCGTCGGCCGGTGTGGCAGGCCGCCACTACCTGCTCAGCTTTGATGAGTAAGGTATCCTCGTCGCAGTCAACATAGATCTCATGGACGCGCTGGATGTGGCCGGACTCCTCCCCTTTTTGCCAGATACGCTGTCTCGATCGACTGTAGAAATGGGTGAGACCCGTGTCCAGCGTCAGCCGCAGCGATTCTTTGTTCATATAGGCCAGCATCAGGATCTGGCCGCTCTCCACGTCCTGGACAACAGCCGGAATCAACCCCGATTCGTCGAACCGAAGTTGTGTAAGATCGAATCCGTCCATAGCCCCTTAATCCCGCACCGGGACACCCCGGCCGCGCAGGTACGCCTTCGCATCCTGAATGGCGTATTCACGGAAATGAAAGATCGAGGCGGCCAGCGCAGCGTCAGCCCCCCCGACGACCAATGCCTCATACAGATGATTCAGCGTGCCGGCTCCCCCCGACGCGATAACCGGAATCGTCACAGCATCCGCTACGGCGCGAGTGAGGGACAGATCGTAACCATCCTTCGTCCCATCCCGATCCATACTGGTCAGCAAGATCTCGCCGGCCCCCAGCGCCTCCCCCTGTTTCGCCCACGCGACGGCATCGCGTCCGGTCGGTGTCCGGCCGCCGTGGGTGTACACCTGCCAGCGTTCTGCACCGTCGTCGAGCCGCTTCGCGTCGATGGCGAGCACAATGCACTGACTCCCGAACCGCATCGCCGCCTCCGTGAGCAGTTCCGGGCGCTGAACCGCTGCCGTGTTGAGCGAGACCTTGTCGGCGCCTGCCAGCAGCAGCGCCCGGATATCCTCCACAACCCGGACCCCGCCACCGACCGTGAGGGGCGTAAAGGTCATCTCGGCTGTCCGACGGACCACATCAAGCAAGATATCCCGCCGCTCGTAGGAGGCGGTGATGTCCAGAAAGACCAGCTCGTCGGCCCCTTGCTGATCATACAGCGCCGCCACCTCAGCCGGATCGCCCGCATCGCGGAGATCGACAAACCGCGTCCCTTTGACCACACGTCCGTCTTTGACGTCGAGGCACGGAATAATGCGCTTGGCCAGCATGGTTTATCTCGCCGCCGCGATCGCGTCCTTCAGTGAAAATCTACCCTCGTAGAGCGCCTTGCCGACCAGGGCGCCAATAACGATGCCGGGCTCAAGCGTCGAGAGTCTCCTGAGATCGTCCAGCGTAGCAATCCCGCCGGACGCAATAATCGGGTGACGGGCCGCCTGAGCCATCCGGCGCAGGGCATCCAGATTCGGCCCTGTGAGCATCCCGTCTCGCTCGATGTCGGTATAAATGATCGCCGCCAACGATAAATCGGCCACCCGTATCGCCAGATCGGCCGCGTGCAGTTCAGTGGCTGCCGCCCAACCCCGTACCGCAACCTTCCCGTTTTTGGCGTCGATGCCAAGGAGAATACGACCAGGATAGCGGTGAGCCGCCTCCCTCAGGAACCCCTCATCTTCGATGGCTGCCGTCCCAATGACGGCCCGTTCGATACCGGAGGCGAACGCCTGCTCCAGGGCCGCCAGACTTCGCAACCCGCCGCCGAGCTGCACAGGGATCTTGATCGACCGGGCTACTTGGGTCACAACGGCAAGCTGCTGCGGCGTCCCGGCAAAGGCACCGTCAAGATCGACAAGGTGCAGGATCGACGCTCCTTCATCCTCCCACCTCTTCGCCATGGCGGCGGGATCGGCGGAGTAGGCAGTTTGACGCAGGGGATCGCCCTGCGACAACCGAACGACTTGACCCCCTTTCAGGTCGATCGCGGGAATGACCAGCATCTACGTCAGAGACGCGAAGTTCTTCAACAGTTGGAGACCCAGGGCTTGACTCTTTTCAGGATGAAACTGGCAGGCAAAGAGATTGTCGCGCCACAGCGCTGAGGTGAATCGAAGACCATATTCCGTCGTCGCAGCAATCACGCTCGCGTCCTCCGGCTGTACATAGTACGAATGGACGAAGTAGAAGAACGCCCCCTCAGGAATGCCCCTGAATATCGGGGCCTGCCGTTCGATCCGAATCCGGTTCCACCCCATGTGCGGGATTTTCAGTCTGGAGCCGCCGTCTCGCCCATTTCCGGAGAGGGCCGCATCTGTAAAGCGAACGACCCGCCCCTTGATGATATTGAGACCCGCGTGATGCCCAAACTCCTCGCTCTCACTGAACAGAAAGTGCAGTCCCAGACAGATGCCGAGGATCGGCTTACCCGCCTCGATCGCCCGAAGCAGCGGTTCGACAAATCCGCCGTCCTGAAGCTTACCGATTCCATCGGCAAACGCCCCAACCCCAGGCAGGACGATGCCGGACGCGTCGCGGAGCGTTCGCGGATCGTCTACAACCTTGGCGTCGGCTCCAACGCGCTCGAACCCCTTCTGGACACTCCGGAGGTTCGCAATGCCGGAATCGATGATGGCAATCACAGACTTCCCTTGGTCGAAGGGATTTCGGCAATCCGCGGATCGATCGCCGTTGCCTGGTCGAGACTCTTGGCCAACGCCTTAAAGATCGCCTCCACGCAGTGGTGCAGATTCTCACCGTACAGAACCGCAACATGGAGGTTCGCCTTCATATTCATAGCCAGGGCGCGCATGAACTCCTTGACAAGGGCCGCATCGAAACTCCCGATCTGACCCTGGAGTTGTGGCGCCTCATAGAGCAGATAGGGACGGCCGCTGATGTCGAGCGCGACGCGGGCCAGCGCCTCATCCAGCGGGACACACGCCGAGGCAAACCGTCGGATGCCCCGCTTGTCACCCATCGCCTGGGCGAACGCGTCGCCGAGCGCGATCCCGACATCTTCCACAGTGTGGTGCAGATCGACCTGGAGATCGCCGCGCGCCTCGATATCGAGGTCAAAGAGGCCGTGTGTCGCCAGTTGGGCCAGCATATGATCGAGGAACGGGATCTGAGTCTGAAGCGTGTGTCGGCCTATGCCGTCCAGGTTGAGCTCCACCACGACATCGGTTTCTGAGGTCTTCCTGTGCACCTTGGCTGTCCTGCTCATCATCCGACCTCCATCTGCTTCATTGCACCATGCCCCTTACGCTTCGCGCTATCCCCCGCACGTTATCTCAAAGCGTGTACCAACGCCTCCACAAACTGATCGTTCTCTGCTTTCGTCCCCACAGTGACCCGCAGGCAGTTTCGCAGACCAGGCACCGACCCGACATTTCGCACCAGAACACCCTGCTGGCGTATTGTTTCGAACAGTTCGCCTCCCGGACATATCGTCCGGAAGAGGATGAAGTTGGCTGCTGACGGGAAGGTCTCAACGCCTGGGAGCGCCGTCAGACGATCCATCATTCGCTCTCGCTCCTGAATCACCTCGCGAACCTTCGCATCGATCCACTCTTGGTGGTTGAGCAACACCACAGCGGCCGTCTGCGAGAAACTGTTCAGGTTAAACGGGAGGCGGACCTTCTCCAACTCGGCTGTGAGGGCGGGGTGCGCAACGAGGTAGCCGATGCGCAGACCGGCCATCCCGATCTTGGAGAGAGAGTGGAGGATAACCAGCCGCTCCTGATCGACCAGGTGCGGCAGCATGGTTCGCCCGGCATACGACCCATAGGCTTCGTCCACCACGAGCAATCCCGGCGCGACGGCAAGAATCTTACATATCTCCGCCTCAGAGAAGACCGTGCCGGTTGGGTTGTTTGGTGTGGCCAGAAAGATGACCTTGGGGCGCGTTCGCTCGATGGTGTCGATCAGCGCAGGCAGGTCCGGCTCAAAGCGAGGGCCGAGCGGTACCCCTTCGAAGCACAGCCCCTGCGTCTTCGCAATCAGCTCATACATTGAAAACGTCGGAACCGGGGCGAGAACGGTCGCCTGAGGTTCTGACGTCGCCAGCAGTACCAGTTGAATCAGCTCATCAGACCCATTACCCAGGACAAGCGATCCCGGCGCTACCTGGAACTGAGCGGCCAGGACTGATCGAAGCCGATCCGCTTTCGCATCCGGGTAGCGGTGCACATCTACCTGATCCAATGCGCCGCGAAGCTCCCGCCGAAGCTCCTCGGGAATCGGGAACGGGCTTTCGTTGGCATCGAGCTTGATCAGGCCGGGCCGCGGTTCTTCGGCCTGATACGCTGTCAGGCTCAGGATGCCGGGTTTGACCAAGTCCAGCAGTCGGGGCCTCTTCATGCAAGCCTCCTGATCGAGGCTGCCCTCGCGTGGGCCTCGAGTCCCTCCAGGCGGGCCAGCTCCACCAATGTCGGCTCCAGCGCCTCCAGCTTCTGCTGACCGAACGCGATCAGCGAACTCTGGCGTTGGAAATCGGCCACGGAGAGGGGCGAGGCAAACCGCGCCGTCCCGCCGGTCGGCAAAACATGATTCGGCCCGGCCAGGTAATCGCCCACGACCTCTGGACTTGCACTTCCCATGAAGATGGCGCCCGCACGCCTGATCTGCGGCAAGAGTGCCCACGGGTCCTTCACCAGCAGTTCGAGATGTTCCGGCGCAACCTCGTTGGCGATGTCAGCGGCCTCGTCCAGTCCCTTCACAACAACCGCCGCACCGAACCGCTCCAGGGAGGCTTCCGCAATCTGTCGCCGGGGCAACAGCGCGACCTGGCGTGTGACCTCATCCGCCACCTCTGCGGCAAGCCGCGGGGACGGTGTGAGCAGCACAGCGCTGGAAAGCGGATCGTGCTCAGCCTGCGACAGCAGGTCGGCGGCAACCCACGCGGCCTTGACCTCCTCATCGGCAATGATCAGCAACTCCGTCGGACCGGCGACCATATCGATCCCGACCTGTCCGAAGACCAGACGCTTGGCCGCCGCGACATAGACGTTCCCCGGACCGACAATCTTATCCACCTTCGGGATCGATGCGGTTCCGTAGGCCATGGCCGCCACCGCCTGGGCGCCGCCCGCCTTATAGATCGCATGAACCCCACACAGATCGGCGGCGACCAGCACCGCGTCGGCCACCTTGCCGTCGCGGCGCGGCGGCGTGCACATCACGACCTCCGCGACGCCCGCAATCGCAGCCGGGATCGCATTCATGAGCACCGTTGACGGGTAGGCCGCGGTGCCCCCAGGCACATAGATCCCTACACGGTCGAGCGGACGGACAACCATCCCGACAATCGCCCCGTCTTCCTCAGAAAACCAGGAGGGCCGGAGCTGTCGGAGGTGGAAGGCCCGGACGCGCGATACCGCCGTCTTGATGGCCTCAAGGGACGCGGGCGCCAGCGCCGCGTACGCCGCCTCAACCTCCTCTGGGCTCACCTGCACTGACGCGGCATCGAGACGGATACCGTCGAACCGCTCCGTCTGCTCAAAAAGCGCGGTATCGCCGCTCGTCCGTATCGCTTCCAGGATAGTGCGAACGGTCTGCTCAACCTCGACGGGCAGAATACCCTGTCGGGACCTGATCTGCGCAAAAAACTGCCGCCACTCGTGCGATCCGGCCTGGAGCAGCCTCATGCACGCGCCCTCTCCGCTTGCGCGTCGACCTGCTTGCGCATCTGCTCAATCAGGGCCTGGACCCGATGGTACTTTGTCTTGAGGCTCGCCCGATTGACAATGAGCCGCGCCGTCGCCTTGGCAATCTCCTCAACCTCTACCAGCCCGTTCTCCTTCAGGGTCTGTCCGGTCTCTACGAGGTCAACGATCCGCTCGGCCAGTCCCACAAGGGGCGCCAGTTCAAGAGACCCGTTCAATTTAATGATCTCCGCCTGGATCCCTTTGCGGCTGAAGTACGCTTCTGTGAGATGTGGATATTTCGTGGCCAGTCTCAGGTGTGACCAGGAATGGGGGTCATCCTGCTTCTGGAGTTCGGCAGGCTCGGCAACGACAAGCCGACAGGCGCCGAACCTGAGATCCAGCGGCTCATAGACATCGCGGCATTGCTCAAGGAGTTGATCTTTCCCCACAATCCCCATATCGGCAGCGCCGTACTCAACGTAGGTCGGGATGTCGGCAGGTTTCAGCGTGAGGAACTGAAGTTGTCGATCCGTGTCCTCACAGATCAGACGGCGTGAATCGGCAAAGGCCCGGAGGCATGTGATGCCCATTCCCTCAAAAAGCGTCATGACAGGGGACAACAGTCGACCCTTTGGCAGCGCAATGGCGATCACACCGTTACGCCGAGCACTGGATTCCGAATTCCAGGTCACTGCCACTTCGCCCCTCGTGAGCATTTAGAGGTAAGCGTCCAGCAAGGAACTGTATTATTTTTGCTGAACGCTGATAGCTGACCGCTTTCTATTCCGCAACTCGCTCGATGTCGGCGCCGAGACCCTGGAGTTTCCGCTCAATCGACTCGTATCCCCGATCCAGATGATAGACCCGCGAGACGGTCGTGATCCCCTGGGAGGCCAGTCCCGCCAGCACCAGCGATGCGCTGGCCCGCAGATCGGTCGCCATCACCGGCGCGCCCGACAGCACGGGAACGCCATGGACAAACGCGGCAGTGCCGATCACCTTGATATCCGCGCCCATCCGCACCAGCTCATTCACGTGCATAAATCGGTTTTCAAAAACCGTCTCAGTAATGACGCTGCTTCCCTGGGCAATGGACATCAGCGCCATGAACTGCGCCTGCATATCGGTGGCAAATCCGGGATAGGGGTGAGTTCTGACACTGACCCCTCGCAATGGTCCGTCTCCCGACACCCGGATACTGCAGTCCGTCTCCTCCACAACCACGCCTGTCTCACGCAGTTTCTCTGTAATCGCCTCCAGGTGGCCCGGCAGGCAACGATTGACGGTGACATCGCCGCCGGTGATCGCGGCCGCAACCATGAAGGTTCCTGTCTCAACTCTGTCCGGGATCACCTCGTGCTCTGCACCGTGCAGATGCGAGACCCCCTCAATGCTGATCGTTGGAGTCCCCGCGCCCTCGATGCTCGCGCCCATGCGATTCAGCAGCTCGGCCAGGTCGACGACCTCAGGCTCGCACGCGGCGTTCTCCAGCACCGTCATTCCATCGGCCAGCGCGGCGGCCATCATAATGTTCTCGGTCCCGGTGACGGTCTGGCCATCGAACGTGATTCTCGCGCCCCTCAAACGCGGCGCCTTGGCTTCGACATACCCCGCATCCAGACTGACCGTTGCGCCCATCTTCTCAAGCGCCGCCAGATGCAGATTGATCGGCCGCGGCCCGATCGCGCACCCTCCGGGCAAAGAGACCCGCGCCCGTCCGAATCTGGCCACCAGCGGGCCCAGGACCAGCACCGATGCCCGCATCGTCCTGACCAGTTGGTAGGGCGCCTCACACTGACCGATGCCATCGGCGCGAAGGGATATGGTCTCTCGATCATCTCGTTCGACGCTCGCACCTAAATGGCTGAGCAGACCGATGAACGTCTTGACATCGCCCAGTTGCGGAACACGATGCAGCCGGATCGACTCCCC
Organism: Candidatus Methylomirabilota bacterium; assembly: GCA_023249055.1. Lineage (GTDB taxonomy): Bacteria > Methylomirabilota > Methylomirabilia > Methylomirabilales > Methylomirabilaceae > Methylomirabilis. The sequence continues at coordinate 4,887 of JAHFDH010000038.1, read as the reverse complement.
TGTGAGCAACGAGGCCGCCATCTCGGGTAGAGCGGCGTTCTTTGCGCCGCCAACCTCTACCCGGCCTCTGAGAGGAATCCCGCCTCTGATAATCAGTCTATCCATGCGCCCTCCCTCGCCTCGGCGCATACACGACCCGGTCACGCCCGGCTACATCCTGCCTCATCTCGGGTGGTCCAAAACCTGCTCTCTTCCGGATCAGGTCCATCACGGCAGACGCCTGACCGTCACCGATTTCGAGGAACAGCCAACCGCCGTCACGAAGATAGACGGGTGCCGCTTCGATGATTCGCCGATGATGGCATAGGCCGTCCGGGCCGCCATCGAGCGCCTCGATAGGCTCGTAGGCGGTGATCTCCGGGGACAGGGCGCTACAGGCTCCGGAAGGGATGTACGGAGGATTTGACACGATCAGGTCACACCCTCCCCCGGCGTCGATCGTCCGCAGCGGCCCAAGCAGATCACCCCGGATGCAGCGAACCCTGCCCGTTAATCCCAGTGTCTGCGTGTTCCGTCTGGCAATCAGGCAGGCGCCGGGCGACTGGTCAATGGCGTAGATGAGCGCATGGGGCAGTTCAACCGCCAGCGCCAGGGCAATCGCGCCGCAGCCGGTGCCGAGGTCCACAATGGTAAGTGCGGGGGGCTCCCCCACCGAGTCTTGAGTCTTGAGCTTTGAACCTTGAACGTTGAACGTTGAACTGATTTTCTCCAGGACGGCCTCGACCAGCGTTTCGGTATCCGGCCTTGGAATCAGGACATCCGGACTCACTGCCAAGGGAAGGGACCAGAACTCTTTCACCCCGAGGATATAGGCAATCGGCTCTCTGGCCTCGCGTCGGGACACCATCGATTCAAGGAGGCGCGATCTGTCCGCGGGAACGGCTTGCTCCGGGTCCAGGATGAACTGCCACCGCGGAATTCCCGACGCGGCCTCCATGAGGCACGCCGCATCAAGCCGCGCGCTCTGCACCCCGCGTTCCGCCAGCCGCTCCACAATGCGACGATATGAATAGTCGGCCTGTGCCGCTCCTACAGGCAGCGTGGCGAGTCCGGTAGCACCCATCTTCACACCAAGGCCTTCAATCGCGCGGCCTGATCGCTGGCCGCGAGCGCGCCGATCAGCTCCTCCAACTCACCCTCCAGGACCCGCGGGAGACTGTGGAGCGTGAGTCCAATGCGGTGATCGGTCACCCGACCCTGTGGGAAATTGTAGGTGCGTATCCGTTCACTCCGGTCCCCTGTTCCGACCTGCTGACGGCGCGCCTGTGAAATCTCCGCCGCCTGCTGCGCCGTGGCGGCCTCAAGCAGGCGGGCTCGCAACACCTTCATCGCCTTGGCCCGATTCTTATGCTGCGACTTCTCATCCTGACACGACACCACCATCCCGGTCGGCAGGTGGGTAATTCGTACGGCTGAATCGGTGGTGTTCACGGACTGCCCACCGGGACCTGTCGAGCGAAAGACATCGATCCGAAGATCCTTCGGGTCAATCTGTATCTCCACATCCTCCGCCTCTGGCAGTACGGCAACCGTGACGGTAGAGGTGTGAATCCGACCGCTTGACTCGGTGACGGGAACACGTTGCACCCGGTGGACTCCGCTCTCGAATTTCAGGCGGCTGTAAGCGCCGCGCCCTTCGATACTGAGAATCGCCTCCTTTACTCCGCCAACCCCCGTCTGATTTGAAGACAGCATCTCCACCTTCCAGCCGTGCAACTCGGCGTACCGGCCGTACATCCTGACCAGCTCCGCAGCAAACAGCGCGGCCTCGTCGCCGCCGGCCCCGGCCCGCACCTCCACAATGATGTTTTTCTCGTCGGCCGGATCGCGCGGAAGCAACAGCAGTGTGAGTTCTTCTTCAAGCTTCTCCCGCTTGACAGCCAGCTCCTCAAGCTCGGCCTCCGCCAACTCGCGCACGTCATCTTCGGCGCCGTCGTGCAGTATCGCTCTCGTCTCTTCCACGTCCTGCACAAGTTTGCGATACCGCTGATACGTCTCCACCACCGGCGTCAGCTCCGCATGCACCTTGGCCAACCGCTGAAAGCGGGCCTGATCGGTGATAATAGCCGGATCACTCATCTGCAGCAGGACCTCGGCAGATCGCTGTTCGATGGCGTCCAGGCGCTCGCGCAACTGCAGCATCGATGTTGCCATCCTATACGGACAGCCTCCCGATCAGGGGGCTCCCACCTCCCCCGGCGCTGCCGCAGCGAGTTCCGCCGGGGCGGTTTCTTCGACCGCATTGGCCGTCTTCGGCTTTTTGGAGTACTTCCGTCGAAACCGATCGACCCGCCCCTCAGTGTCGATCAGCTTCTGGCGACCCGTAAAGAGCGGATGGCACTTGGAGCAGATCTCTACCCGGAGAGCAGCCACGGTCGACCGGGTATGGATCACCTCGCCGCACGCGCATGTGATCGTCGTCGATAGATAGTTAGGATGGATGTCTGACTTCATACTCGTTCCTCCCTGAAAGTAGCTAATTTTTCAGTAAGTTAAAGGTGGTTTATTATACGTCTAAACATTCAACGCGCTCAACAGAAAAGCAGTTGTCCGCTCGCTTCTTTTGCCGACTGCTGATAGCTGAAAGCTGATCGCTGGATTTCCAGCAAAAAATACAGCCCGTCAGAAGACGGGCTGATAGATCGCATTAATGAGAGGACAAATCCCTACGAATTCATAGCCCTCATGAAATCCTCGTTCGATCTGGCTTGCCTCAACTTCTCAAGCAGGAGTTCCATCGCCTCTACGACACCCATAGTCTGGAGGACCTTACGGAGAATCCACATCCGGTTGAGTTCCTCCTGCGTCAGCAGAAGTTCCTCCTTCCGCGTGCCTGACCTGAAGATATCGATGGCAGGGAAGACCCGCTTATCCACTAACCGTCGATCCAGGACAAGCTCGCAGTTGCCGGTCCCTTTGAACTCCTCGAAGATGACGTCGTCCATCCGGCTGCCGGTATCGATAAGGGCTGTGGCAATGATCGTCAGACTGCCGCCCTCCTCGATATTCCGTGCCGCACCGAAGAACCGTTTGGGGCGCTGCAGCGCGTTACTATCCACGCCGCCGGAGAGCACCTTGCCGCTCGGCGGGACAATGGTATTGTAGGCCCTTCCCAATCGCGTGATGGAATCCAGCAAGATGACCACATCCCGCTTGTGTTCCACCAACCGCTTGGCCTTCTCGATCACCATCTCGGCCACCTGAACGTGACGCGTAGGCGGTTCATCAAAGGTCGAGCTCACCACCTCTGCCTTAACAGAGCGCTGGAAGTCCGTCACCTCCTCCGGCCTCTCGTCGATCAGGAGAACAATCAGAATCACCTCAGGGTGATTCTTGGTGATGCTATTGGCGATCTTTTGCAGGAGAATGGTCTTACCGGTCCTCGGCGGGGCAACGATCAGCCCGCGCTGCCCCTTGCCGATCGGCGTGAGAAGATCCATCACCCGCATGTTCAGCTCGTCTTGTGTGGTCTCCAATCGGATCCGTTGGTTCGGGAAGAGGGGTGTCAGGTTATCGAAGAGGATCTTTTCCTTGATCAGCTCCGGATTTTCGAAGTTCACCGCCTCGACCTTGAGGAGGGCGAAGTAGCGCTCCCCTTCCTTGGGGGGCCTCACCTGTCCCGAGACTGTGTCGCCGGTCCTGAGGTCAAAGCGCCGAATCTGCGATGGCGATACGTAAATGTCGTCCGGCCCCGGCAGGTAATTGTAGTCCGGCGCTCGAAGGAAGCCAAACCCATCGGGCAGAACCTCAAGTACACCCTCCGCGAAGATCAGCCCGCTCTTCTCGGTTTGCGCCTCAAGGATCTTAAAGATGAGCTCTTGCTTGCGTAGGCCGCTGGCACCCACCACGTTCAGGATCCTGGCGATGGAGCTCAACTCAGAGATGGTCTTCTCTTTCAGTTCTACGATATTCATTGAACCACCCCTGGGAAGCGCTGCAGCAGTCTCCTTCACTTCTGACACACTGGACCGTCTGGTCGATTCAGACACTGATGGGGCCATCTACGCAAACTCCTCTTCCTGAAGAACAACTGTTGACGATGAATCTACTTCGCGATCTTCACCCGGTACTTGCCTGTTCCTATGACCATGTTGCAGTATGACGTGCATGGATTTTAGAAGCCGGTCATCAGGAATAAGGCCCCTGCCGGACGCATGGGAAATAATGGTCTGAATCGGAAAGCCGGATGAGTTAGATCGTGGGCAGCGTCGGTCTCTCACTCCCCGTTACCGCAATTCAGGGCCGACCGACAAACGACACTCTGGAGAAGTCATACCCTCAGCGAGATTGTTACACTAAACGTAGTAGAGCCCATGCGCTTTGTCAAGCCTTTTTTCACGGCGCAGCCTTGGCGCACAACTGTTCCCACACCGCCTGCACCTGGCGCGCGGTCTCTCGAAGCGGTCCGTCATTCTCGATGATGTAATGGGCGTAGCGCCGCTTCTCCTGCTGCGGCATTTGCGATCGGATGCGCAGCATCGCGTCATCGCGGCTGAGGCCCCTGGACCTGATGAGACGATCAAGCCGAACGGTCTCGCTTGCCTCGACAAGAATGACGGCGTCACAGCGAATGTGCCAACCGCTCTCAATCAGCAGCGCGGCATCCACAAGACAGACAGCCGCTCCCGAGAGCTGTGCCTGCCGGATACGCCGCTCACATTCCTGGATAATGGCCGGATGCAGCAGCTCCTCTAATCGTCTGCGGGCCTTGGGATCGGCGAACACGATAGCGCCCAATCGCCCGCGATCTATGCGGCCATCCGCCCCGACCACCTCGCGACCGAACGCCGAGGTCACCGCCTCGAAAAGAGGCTGGTCAGGTTCCACTACTTCATGCGCCACCTGATCTGCATCGATGACCGTGGTCCCTATGTCCCTGAACATTGC
>JAHFDH010000037.1 GCA_023249055.1 Candidatus Methylomirabilota bacterium | reverse complement strand
GGTGATGATTTCGCGTTGCTGATCTGGGGATGAGGGCAAGGAGCTGTTCCAAGTTCAGGGTTCAACGTTCAAGGTTCAACGTTCAAGGTTCAAGGTTCAAGGTTCAACGTTCAAGGTTCAAGGTTTAAGGTTCAAGGTTCAAGGTTTAAGGTTTAAGGTTCAAGGTTCAAGGTGCAAGGTTCAAGGTTCAACGTTCAAGGTTCAAGGTTTAGGGTTCAAGGTTTAGGGTTTGAGGGTTGAGGGGGGGGCGGATGCTTGGGTTATGTGTGAACGTCGACCATATCGCGACGATCAGGCAGTCGAGGCGAGGGCAGGAGCCCGACCCGGTACAGGCGGCGCTGCTGGCCGAGTTAGCCGGCGCATCCGGAATTACCGTGCACCTGCGCGAGGACCGGCGGCATATCCAGGATCGAGATGTTGAACTTCTCCGGCGGCTGGTCAAGACGAAGCTGAACCTGGAGATGGCCGTCACAGAAGAGATGCTGCAGATCGCCCTGGCGCTGAAGCCGGAGATGACGACGCTCGTCCCGGAGCGACGTGAGGAGCTGACTACTGAAGGCGGACTGGACGTTCACGGACACGTCGATGAGGTTGGCCAGGCCGTGCACCGCTTACGCGAGGGCGGCATCGCGGTCAGCCTTTTCATCGACCCGGAACACAATCAGGTCGCTGCCGCCGCGCGCGCAGGGGCTGACTTCGTCGAGCTTCATACCGGCTCATATGCAGAGGCAAGGGGACGCAAGCCCCAAGAGGCCGAGCTGGCCCGTCTCATTCAGGCGGCGACGACGGGAAGAGCGTTGGGTCTTCGGGTCAATGCCGGGCACGGGCTGGACTATCGGAATGTTGCTCCGGTCGCTGCGATTCCAGAGGTGGAGGAGTTGAGTATCGGGCACAGTATTGTTGCCAGAGCCATTCTTGTCGGGTTGGAGCGGGCGGTCCGCGAGATGTTAACAGCCATGGGGAAAGGGTAGTGTACCGATGGTGATCGGAATCGGGATTGACCTGGTTCAGATCGGTCGATTTGAACAGGCGGTCGCGCGTTACGGCGCCCGCCTGCTGGATCGTCTTTTCACGGCGGCGGAACAGGCGCGCTTCAGTGGCTACCGGTCACCCGGACGGCACCTCGCAGTCCGCTTCGCGGCGAAGGAGGCCGCGTTTAAGGCGCTTCGCACCGGATGGGGGCAGGGGGTAGCGTGGCGGGACGTGGAAATCGTGGGCGGCGGGCAGGCGCCGGCAGATGTGGTCCTTGCGGGCCGCGCACGGGACGTTGCTGCCGCGCTTGGGATTACGCAGATGCTGGTGACTCTCACACATGATGGCGATTACGCGATGGCCTGTGTCGTGGCTACAGACGGGAGATAACCAGCTTTCTATAAGGCAAGCGTTCAGCCATCAGCGATCAGCAAGATTAGCAGTTAGCTGTCAGCTGATAGCGGATCGCGCTTTGTTCAAGGCTGATGGCTGATAGCTGAACACTTACTCTGTAAGGAGGAAACGATGGCCGTGAGTGTGGTGACGGCGGCTCAGATGCGGGAGTTGGATCGACGGGCCACGGAGGAGTACGGTATTCCGTCGCTGCTGCTGATGGAGAATGCAGGACTCCAGGCAGTCTTAGAGCTGGAACGCGCATTCCCGCGTCTCACGCAATGCCGCGTGGCCATTGTCTGCGGCAAGGGCAATAACGGCGGTGATGGGTTCGTCGTGGCCCGCCACCTTTTCGACCGCGAGATCGCGGTTGAGGTGTTGCTGCTGGCTCGACAGACGGAGATCAGAGGGGATGCCAGAACGAATCTCGAGATTCTTCGAAAATTGGGCGTGCCGACCCATGAAGTGACGACCGCCCAGGAGCTTAATGCCAACCGACGGTTGGTCGAACAAGCCGACGTTGTTGTAGATGCCATCCTGGGAACCGGGACGACCGGATCAGCGAAAGGCCTCTTCGGCGACGCGATCGAGCTGCTCAACCGGTCCGGCAAGCCGATTGTGGCGCTTGACCTCCCCTCCGGTCTGAACAGTGATGATGGGAGCATCCCGGGACCGAGCATCAACGCGGTGCTCACCGTGACCTTCGGGTTGCCGAAGCGGGGCCTGATCCTCTATCCGGCGGCCTCCTGTGCCGGTCGGGTGGTGACGGTAGACATCGGCCTGCCGCGCCAACTGCTCACCGATCCGCTTCTTGATGTCTCGCTTGTGGAGGCCGAAGATCTGGCGGGTGCGCTCCCGCGGCGCGACCCGAATGCCCACAAAGGGACGTATGGCCACGTTCTGGTCCTGGCCGGCTCTCCGGGCAAGACCGGGGCGGCGGCGATGTGCGCGTGCTCGGCGCTCCGGATCGGCGCAGGGTTAGTGACGCTGGCGTTGCCTGAGAGCCTGAACGATGCCATGGAAGCGAAGCTGACAGAGGTCATGACCGAACCGCTTCCTGAGACCGGTGAGCGTACGGTTGCCTTCGCCGCGTTAGAGAAGGTTCTGGAGCTGGTGAAGGACAAACGAGTGGTCGCGATCGGTCCCGGCCTGTCGATCCATCCTGAGACCGCAGAGTTGGTCCGAGCCGTCGTGCAGACCGCCAAGGCGCAGATCGTTGTGGATGCCGATGGAATCAATGCGCTCGGACCGAATCTGGAAATGTTGCGCAATATCGCGCTCCCGCCGATCCTGACCCCTCACCCGGGAGAGCTCGCCCGTCTGCTCGGCATCGATCGTGATGAGATAGTCCGGAACCGAATTCCTATCGCGCAAAAGGTGGCCACGAGTTTCGGCGTTCACCTGGTGTTAAAGGGCGCTCGCACGCTGATTGCCAATCCTGATGGTCGCGTCGCGATCAACATGACAGGAAATGCGGGAATGGCCACGGGTGGAACCGGTGACGTGTTGACGGGGCTGATCGCCGGCCTCGTTGCTCAGGGTGTGAATGCCGATCTGGCAACCAGGACCGGAGTCTATCTGCACGGCCTGGCCGGGGATCTGGCAGCGGAGGCGATCGGCCAGGAGGCGATGGTGGCCTCCGATCTGATGGCGCAGCTCCCGGAGGCGATTCGACAGTTGAAGTCCCATACAATGATAACCGAGCGAGGAGGCAATGAGGCTAGGACGCTGGCAGGCTAGGAGGCTTCAAGCGTCCCAGCTTCCTCGCTTCCCAGCTTCCCAGCTTTAGCGTGGAAGACAGGGTGCCTGTATATCACTCGGCCTCGCCGGAGCAGACGCGGGCGCTGGGGGAAGCGGTAGGGAGACTCGCGGATGCGGGCGACGTGATTGCTCTCGTCGGCGAGCTGGGAGCAGGGAAAACCCTTTTCGTCGGGGGATTGGCCGGCGGGCTTGGCATCGACCGAGCGACGTACGTAAGCAGTCCGACCTTCACCATCCTGCACCGCTACCATGGCCGCCTTCCTCTCTACCATATCGATCTGTACCGTATCGAGACTCCGGAGGCCTTTCTCAGCTTAGGGCTGGATGAGTATCTGCAGCGGGATGGTGTGGCGGCGATCGAGTGGGCTGAACACGGATGGGGGATGCTCCCGAAGGAGATGCTGACCCTCAAGCTCCGATACACGGGGTCGGATACGCGGGAGATCGAGATCGTTCCGGTCGGCGATCGATATGCAAGGCTGGTTCAGGCGCTGATGCGCAAGTTTCCGGTCCTCTCGATGACAACCGAGTGGGAAGGTTAGGAGGGGAGAAGCTGAATGCTTCCTCGCGTCCCAGCTTCCCAGCCTTAACCGGATGAATCGCCGTCAGGTAGTTGCCTGGACTCTGTACGATTTCGCGAACTCATCCTTTGCCGCCGTCATTGCAGCAACCATCTATGCGACCTATTACGCCCAAGTTGTCGTCGGCAACGTCCATGGGGAGGGTGATCTGTGGTGGGGACGGCTGGTCTCCACGTCGATGGCTATTGTGGCGCTTACCTCTCCTATCATGGGCGGTATTGCCGACCGAGCCGGCATCCGCAAGCGGTTGTTCTGTGCTACCACCTACCTGAGCGTCGGCGCCACTGCACTGATGGCGACCGTGGAGCAGGGGATGGTGCTCCGGGGATTTGTGCTGGGTGTCCTCGGCATGGTGGGTTTTGAAGGGGCGCTGGTCTTCTATAACGCCTATCTCCCGGACATCGCCTCTCGACAGTGGCAGGGGCGCATTTCGGCCTACGGCTTTGCGGTCGGCTACGCTGGGTCTATCGCCGCCCTTCTCGCCGCCCTCCCATTTGTGAGGGTGGGCGCCCTCGGCTGGTGCTTCCTGTCCGCGGCGGCGCTCTTCGGACTCTTCGCCCTCCCATCCTTCCTGATCCTTCCGGAGGATCGGCCAAGTCAGGTTGGGGTGATTGAAGCGGTCCGCGAGAGCATTCTGGGTACGGCGCGGACGGTGAGGGACGTTCTTACGTTCCGCGAACTTCGTCGCTTTCTCGGAGCCTATCTGTTGTACGAGGATGGTGTCAATACGGTGATATTCTTCTCCTCGATCTTTGCGGCCAGGACGCTGGGCTTTGGGATGACGCAGTTGATTGGTCTGTACCTCCTCGTTCAATTGACCGCGTTGGTCGGAGCCTTCCTGTGGGGAAAGCCCACCGACAGTCTCGGTCCGAAGGTCGTCGTGCTCTGCATGTTAGTGCTGTGGATCGGCGTGGTGATTGCCGCGTATCTGGTTGATTCACAGCGACAGTTTTACCTTCTTGCGGCTGTTGCCGGGTCCGGTCTGGGCGCCATCCAGGCCGCGAGTCGAACCTTTATGACCAGCCTGATTCCGAAGGGGCGAGAAGGGGAGTTTTTCGGCTGTTACGCCCTCTGCGGCAAGACCGCGTCCATACTTGGACCGCTGGTCTTCGGTACGGTTTCTTACACCCTGGCTGGCGACCAGCGCGCGGCGATTCTTGCTGTCGGACTGTTTTTCCTTATGGGTCTCATCCTGCTGTTGCGCGTCAGGGCCGGTGGACCAACCGGTCAAGCCGGCGAGGTCATTGCCGGTATCTCGCATACCAGTGTATGATGGAGCTGAGACCTTTGTCGGAGTCACCCGTCTGGAGTATCGTCACATTGCCATGCTGGTAATGGGAATAGACACATCGACCATGCAGGGAGGCGTCGCCCTTGTATCAGGGCAGGGGGTGATCTGCGACTATACGCTGAATGTCAAAGCGACCTACAGCGAGCGGCTGCTACCATTGATCGATCGAGCCTTGCAGGATGCCGGGATCACTGTGAGCCACGTCGAAGGTTTCGCCGTGGCGCTCGGACCGGGTTCCTTCACCGGTCTGCGAATCGGGCTGAGCACTGCGAAGGGTTTGGCGGCTGCGGGGGGACAACCACTTGTCGGCGTATCGACCCTTGAAGCCATGGCGGGGACGCTGCCGTTTTGTGCTCACCAGATCTGTCCTATCCTTGATGCCAGGAAGGGCGAGCTACACTGTGCCTTGTTTCGCTGCGAAAGGGATCGGCTGGTTCGTCTGACGGACGATGGGACCGTTGCGCCGGACCGGCTATTCAGCCGGATCCAGGAGCCAACCGTGTTCCTGGGCGATGGGTTGATGGTCTACCAGGAGCTGGTGCAATCCCAACTGAACGAGTTGGCGCTCTTCCCCCCTCTGGCGAGCCGTGGAGGACGCGCCGCCGCTGTGGCAGAGCTGGGACGCCGCCGTCTTGTGCAGGGCCACCGGGATGATCTCGCACACCTGGCTCCCCAGTACCTGCGGCCGTCCGAGGCGGAATTGAAAATTCTTGGCAGCGTTGCTCCGAGGGCCTTGTAATGTCACAACGCAGGTTCGCGCAAGCGATGAACAAGACGAGGCTGGCGGTTATATGCGATTCGATGCGCAAAGAGGACCTGCCGAACGTGCTGGTCATTGAGAGTCTCTCGTTCGCCGAACCATGGACCGAGGAGATGTTCTTGCATGAGCTGGACTCCGCGCGGATCGCTGAATCGCTTGTCGCAAGGGTAGACGAAGGCGTCGGAGAACAGATCGTGGGGTTTCTGTGCGCGTGGATTGTCAGCGGGGAGTTGCACATTAATAATCTCGCGGTGCATCCGGGCTATCGGAGTCGCGCGGTTGCCTCCCAACTGCTGGATGCGATCCTTATTCGAGCCTATGCCAAGAGTGTCACGGTAGGCTTCCTGGAAGTGAGGGCGTCGAACGAGGCGGCGGCGGCGCTGTACAAGGCTTACGGCTTTGAGCCGATCGGCCGCCGCCGCAACTATTACGAGCACCCGCGGGAGGATGCGATCGTGATGCGCCGGCAGCCGCTCTGAGCGATCGAGATCGGTTGTAGAATCTGCTTTCGGCCCTCTACGAAAATAGGCTATAGTAATCGGGTCAAAAGGAACAATCGCTTCGACATCCAACTCAACAGACGCAACAGACCCAATAGACGCAATAGACGATTTCCGAGTAAGGAGCGCAGATGATTGATAAGGAGTTGCTGGAGATTCTGGCCTGTCCAGCCTGCAAGGCTGAGGTGGTACTCGACGAGCCCGCGTCACGGATCGTGTGTACGGCGTGTGGGCGGCGCTATCCTGTCCGGGACGGGATTCCCGTCATGCTCATCGACGAGGCGGAGTCCGGTCCGCCGTCGGCTCGATAGGACCGATTACCGTGTCTAAGGTCAGAGTCAGATTTGCGCCGAGCCCAACGGGCTATCTGCATGTGGGAGGAGCCAGAACGGCGCTGTATAACTGGCTGTTCGCCCGTCATGAAAACGGCGATTTCATCCTTCGGATCGAGGATACCGATGCAGAGCGGTCCACGGATGAATCGACGACGACGATCCTTGAAGCGCTTCGCTGGCTGGGTCTGGACTGGGATGAGGGGCCGGAGGTTGGCGGACCGGCCGGACCGTATCGACAGGCTGATCGCCTCAAGCTGTATCACGACTTTGCGCAGCGACTGCTGGACGAGGGGAAGGCCTACTATTGCGTCTGTACACCGGACGAGCTGGAAGCCAGACGGAAAGCGGCCCTGGCGGCCGGTACCTCGCCGAAGTACGACGGCCGCTGCCGCCGGCGAGGCAACGATGTGGCGACAACGGGCGGGAGAGGCGCCGCCGTCCGGCTGCTGGTCGGAGAGGAGGGGAGCATCGAGATTGCGGACCTCGTTCACGGTCCTATTCGGTTTGAGACCGGCGATCTTGACGACTTTATCCTCCTGCGTTCCGATGGAATGCCGACGTACAACTTCGCGGTCGTGGTCGATGACGTATTGATGAGTATTACGCATGTCATTCGAGGCGATGATCATATCTCGAATACACCGCGTCAGATCGTGCTCTACGAGGCACTGGGTCTCCCTATCCCGCAGTTCGCTCATATCCCGATGATTTTGGGACCAGATCGCGCCCGTCTCTCGAAGCGCCACGGCGCCACGTCGGTCCTGGCCTACCAGCAGATGGGCTTCCTGCCTGAGGCGGTGGTGAACTACCTGGCGCGGCTTGGTTGGTCGTATGGCGATCAGGAGATCTTCACCCGGGACGAGTTAGTCCAATACTTCAGCCTCGAGAAAGTCGGAAAGACCCCCGCGGTCTTCGACCCGGTCAAGCTCGAGTGGCTGAATGGCCAATACATCAAGCGCACTGCCCCCGATCGACTGACGGCCCTGCTCAAGCCTTTCTGGGAAGCGGCCGGCGTGAGCCGGGATGAGCTGGCCGGGCAGGACGAAGACCGGTTACAGCGGGTGGCCGGCCTGTTTCAGGAGCGGGCTAGGACCTTGACGGAACTGGCGTCCTCATCCAGATTTGTATTCGAAGGGACAATCGAGCGCGACAGGGCAGCGGCTCTGAAGGTGCTGACGGTCGAGGCCAAGGCCAGGGTCCGCACACTGTTGGCGGAGATCGAGGCGCTGCCGAGCTTTACGGCTGCGGCACTGGAGTCGCTGTTCCGAACGAAGGCCACGGCCCTTAATCTGAAACTGGTCGACCTGGCTCAGCCGTTCAGGGTTGCGCTGTCTGGAAAAACCGTCAGTCCCCCCATCTTCCCAATTATGGAGTTGATGGGATGGGATGCCGTGCGACGTCGAGTCGAAGAGGCATTGGAGGAGGAAGGATGAAGATTGACGCGCTGCTTGATGGACTTCGACAAGAGTTCAATAAGCTCGATCGGGAGTTCAGACTGGAGATCCCGAAGAAGATCCAGGCTGCCAGGGAATTGGGGGATCTGCGGGAGAGCGGCGAGTACGAGACGATCAAAGACCGGCAGGGCTTTGTCAAGGCCCGGATGGCCTTTCTGCAACAGCGGATCGCCGAGATCAGCAAGATCGATCTGAGAGCAATCCCGAAGGATCGCGTCGCGCTAGGCAGCACCGTTCACCTGATCGACGAAGAGACCGGGGAGGAAACCGTCTACACCCTGGTCTTTCCCGAGTTGATGGACAGCGCGCGCGGCTGGATTTCGGTAGCCTCTCCGATCGGGCGAAGCCTCATTGGCAAACAGCCCGGCGATCGGGTCGTGATGACGACACCAGGCAAGACCAGGGCGTTCGAGATGATGAAGCTTCTGACGTTGCACGAGAGCTTACAGAGCCATTCCAACGGCTCGAGCTCATAACACTCGATGACACGCTTTTCACCTTGACTTTTCTCGCTTGTTCTATCATATTTTGACCGTCCAAAGGCGCTCTCCCTTTGGACGTTCATTTTTGGTGGGGGGTCGTCCAACGGTAGGACGGCAGACTCTGGATCTGCTTATCGAGGTTCGAATCCTTGCCCCCCAGCCACTCCTTCCTTGAGCCATCCGCAGCCAGCCATCTACAACCTCCCGCATCGCACCAGCCCTTTTTAGCCATATTGCATCAACGAGCGCACGAATAAGCGAGCAGCCTCACGCCACGGCAGAGCACTTACGTATTCTGGAAGCGACACGCTGCACCCTTGTTGCACATCCCATGCGGTTACAAGAGTCCCAGTATCTGGCTTAGCACGTACAAGCCGCCCCAGATGATGAAGAAGCCTGCGATATCCAACAGGACGCCGGCGCGCATCATGTTCGGTAGTGGGACAAGGCCTGAGCCGTACACGATGGCATTGGGAGGGGTCGAAACAGGGAGCATGAACCCGAAGCTCGCGCCCAGGCATGCTCCCATGGCCGGCGGCAACGGGCTGACGCCGGCGGCCTGTGCAATCGCAATCACAACCGGAATGACCATGTTTGCCGACGCGGTGTTGCTCGTCGTTTCAGAGATCACAATCGCCATGGCGATTGACAAGCCTGTCAGTCCCCACAGAGAGCTCACGCCGAGGTGACTGGTTAGAGCAATACCTATCGCCTCGGCTACGCCGGTTTTAAACATCAATGAACCGAGCGCCAACCCGCCGCCAAACAGCAGGATCGTGCCCCAGTCGATCTTGACCGCCTCCGGCCACGTTAACGTGAACTCCCATCGCGACAGGTTGACGGGGAGCAGGAACAGGAGGATCGCCGCGCCGATTGCGACAATCGACTCCGGCAGGTGGGTACTCATCCATTGGCCCCACCCGAATCCTGCAAGCCGCGGCAACTGCAGGAAGGCCGGCGTCACCCACAATGTGACTGCCATGCCGAACCCGACCAGCGTGTTGAGTTGTCCCCGCGTCCACGGGCCGAGCTTGCTGCGTTCGCTGCGGATATAGTCCAGCAGATGGCTCCCCATGTCGGCGACGGGATCGCCGCATGCGAGCTGGGCTGTTCCGCCATCCTGATCCACCGCCGTCCTGCCCGCCTCCTTATCCGCAGGATGCAGCAGATACAGGAGCGTAAAGAGCGCCGGTCCCATCACCAGGAGGAGCGGGACAGCAATCGCCATCCAGCGGAAAAAACTGATGTCGATGCCGGTTGTTGAACGGATGAGTCCGATGCCGATCAGATTAGGGGGCGATCCGACCGGCGTCCCAATGCCGCCGATCGACGCGCTGAACGCGACCATCAGCATCATGCCCGTGGCGAACGGCCAGCGACTCGCATCTATCGACCCCCGTGCCAGTCCTCTAGCCACGCGTACTTCGTGCAGTGCACGCAGGATACCCACGGCAATCGGGAGCATCATGGCGGTGGTGGCGCTGTTGCTGACCCACATCGAGATCGCGGCGGTCACTAATCCGAGGCCCACCATGGTCCTCGCCGGAGAGCAACCAATCGACGGGATCGACAGAAATCCTAATGCGAGTCGTCGGTCGAGTCCGTGAAGCATCATCGCCCGAGCGATCATAAACCCCCCGATAAATACGAATACGATCGGGTCGGCGAAGTAGGCTAGGACTGTGGCTGCCGCCGACTTGCCCGGATCCACCGGCACCGCCCCCAACGCAACGCACAGGGCCGCGCCCAACAGTGCCGACACAGGGAGTGGGATGACCTCGCTGACCCACAACACCGTCACAGCCGCAAGGATTGCCGCCAGCGTCCGGCCTTCCGGTCTGAGGCCGCTGCACAGGAAATAGGTCAGGAAAAATGCGGGGAGCGTAAGGATCGCGCCTAGTCGTTTTCGCCAGGTTTCGAATACTTGCTCACCGGCGGAGATCCGTTCGTCCGGTGTAACAGCGGGTTCGGTCATGAATAACGGCAGACCGCAAGGAGAGACTGTGCCTTGCCGATTACCTCAAGAGCGGTGGCCGCAGGCGCCTGGCATGAGATCTCAGTGTGTCGCGCGTGCCGGTCCATGCTCTTCATGTGATCAGCGAGCACGATACCCGCCACCGTGAGGCCTTTGGGCAAAGGCACCTCGAAGGGATAGCCCTTGCGCTGATTGGTGATGCGACAAAGCAGGGCATTCATTTGGGTGCACAGCTTCCCAGATCGCGCCCACATTGTTCAAGTCGGCAATGTGCATTACGCGTCCAACAATCGCCGCTGTAGCAGCGACCGCATGTCACGACGGCCATCGACAATCAGCAGAATGTAGATGTGTTTATCCATGACCCGGTAAATGATCCGGTAGGGTTTGAAGAACACCTCGCGGTATTCCCGAATCCCTAGCGACAGCAGTTCTTTCGGATAGACACCCCGCTCGGGGGACACGGACAGCCTGGAGAAGGCTTTCTGACTCTGTTCGACAACGTAATCCGCTTTGTGATCTGCATCGTGCAGGGCGATATAGTCGTAAATCTCTTCGAGATCGCGTGCTGCGCCATGGGTCAGCAACACCGCGAACGGCATTAGCGAACTCCGCGTCGCTCGCGCAGGCGTGTGATCACTTTCTCAGCGGGCTGGACCTTGCCTTCTTCGATCTGGCGGGTCCCAAGCGCCAGGATCTTCAGGAGGGCCAACGTGTCCTGAGTCTGCTCATAGCTTTCGATGTCCTGCAGCACCACCTTGGCTTCGCCGTTCTGTGTGATGACCAGTGGCTCTCGCTGCTCGCCAAGATTCCTGACGATTTCGGCGGCATGGGCTTTCAGGTAACTGATAGGCTTGATCC
Organism: Candidatus Methylomirabilota bacterium; assembly: GCA_023249055.1. Lineage (GTDB taxonomy): Bacteria > Methylomirabilota > Methylomirabilia > Methylomirabilales > Methylomirabilaceae > Methylomirabilis. Next base: position 2,752 of record JAHFDH010000037.1, on the reverse strand, counting down.
GGCTGGCCAGTTTCATGAGAGCACCTCCATTTCTTGAGTAGGCTAAATATAGTCTATAAACAGGTCCACCGTCAAGAGTGATGGCGGCGTGCTCGACGCCGTATCAGATGAGTGCCGTTTTCTGGGCGACACTCTTCACCTTTATATTGTACACCTGAGAGTGCGGCCTATCTGCATGCCCAGACGATCACGCTCACCGGCAGCCATGCGCGGCATGAGCGTCCGCGAGTCATGCAAGGTCGGGCGCTTGCGGCTGCTCGAGATCAGGATGGAGATGAACGGCCAGCCACATGGCACCGTGGGAGGTGCGCTCCACTGTGTGAGGCACTCCTGCCGGCAAAAACAGATGATCGCCGGGTTTGAGTGCAATCGACTCCCCGGCGACTTGAAGGACGGCTTCGCCTTTGATGAGTACCACCCATTCGTCGTGAGGCTGAACGTACTCACGGGGAGTAATGGCCGAAGAACTGACGATTCGCTCAACCATAAGGTTCTTGTGGCTGAGGAGCGTATCGAAGCGCTCTCCTTCATGGGGAGGCTCTGCATCGGTAAAGAGGTTGTGAGTTCGCATGCTTCAACGCTGTTAGAGGCTAACGGGGCTGCGGATCAGCGGCGGCGGGCCGCAGTTCTACCATCCCGTTCTCGGCCCGCCGACTGCTACATGTGCATGTTCGGCGGCCACCTCAGCGACCGAGCACGACATCGATTCCGAAGAGCACCAGCTCCAGCTTTGCACGCGATAACTTGCCGATCCGGTCGGCGAGCGAAGACTTGTCCAGCGTGACGAGTTGCGAGACGTTGGCGACAGAGTCCCTCGGTAGCCCTGTCACCTTGGACGCAAGAAGCACGTTCCCCGGGGCCTCCGCCCATCGCAGGTTGCTGGTCAGCGGTACGCACACGACCGTCGCGAGTCGGCTCCGGTTGAACGCGTCACCTTGCACCACAACGACTGGGCGCCGGAACCCGGGTTCGGACCCCGACGGCTCCGGCAAGTCCGCCCACCAGACTTCCCCCTGAGCGATCACCATTGCGAACGCCGAAGCGTTCGCGTCGCTGCCGCCCTAGCAAAGTCGTAATCTGCCGGTGGAGCCTCTCCGCAGACGCGGTCGAGCGCCTCCGTGACCTGATCCGCGGCATGCCGCGCCACGTATTCCCGCAGTGCGTGGCTGTATAGTTGACTGCGAGACTTCTTGAGCGACCGCGCCAGCTTTTCGGCGTCGGCGAACACGTCGTCTGGGATCGAGATGGCTGTCTTCATACCGATAGTATAACCGGAGCGTGAGGTACCCGCAAGGCCTGCCGCCCAAGGCACGTGCCCGTGACCGACCCGAGGCACCTTACGCCACCCTGATGTCTACCGCGGGCTCGCCGATGTTGTCCGTCGAACGTTTCGGTTTTGCCGCGCGGCGCAGCTGCAGGCTTAACGCGTCGGTCAAGAACCGGCTGTTAGGCGTCATTGTCGGCAAGCGGGAGGCGAAGGGTTCGCAGACGACGTGCCATTGCGAGAAACAGTAGCGCAGGAGCCGCGGTACCGATACCGACGAAAACCAATTCCCAAGTGTTGCCTCGGCTTTTCGAAAGTACTCCAGCCGCAACCAGGACCAACCCAGGCCCCAGAAATGCAATGGTGGCCAGCCACGATAGGACCTCAATGCCGAGGCGTGCCCAGGTCCTGTGAAACACCGCCGCCACACCGAGTATCAGCGAAGAGGTGGCGAGGATTGAGAACACGCCCAACTGCGCCTGGTACGTGATGTCCGACCTCACGGTCGAAATCGCAGCCATGAGCCACATGATCGGCGCCAAGATGATCCAAATAGTGCCGAAAGTGCGGAGTTCTCTGGCTGCGCTGGCCTTCTCCATGACGCCTACCGAATTCTGGGGACATAATACATATTGTCAAGAGACCCTTCTGATGGGGCGACCTGGCTGGTCTGAACTCAGATGACGTCCGGTCAGCGTCCCAACCAAGGTTGCCACTGGAAATCCTCCCCAGAGGCGGAGGGTATGAGACTGTTCACATCGGTGTGAAGACAAAATCAGTATTATGTCCCCGGAATTACAGCGTCATGAAGGTGACTCCCCCTGCCGTCGGTGGAAGGGCGGGCGTTCAGTCGTGCGGGCCGAAATGGATGGACCCTGCTGGGCGATTACACCCGCGGCCGGCAGCGCCCGCCAGATTCCAGCCGCTGGTTACCTACGCCTGTAGACGTCACGCCGGTGCCCAACCTTGACAACAATCACCACGAGCACATCATCCTGGATCTCGTAGACAATACGGTATGAACCGTGGCGAAGTCGATACCGCTCCTGCCCGGACAACTTCTCACATCCTTTCCCGCGTGGATTCTCCGCTAATACCTCAAAGCATTGCAGGATCCGGGACACGTCCTTCTTCGGAATTCCTCGAAGATCCGTGGCGACCGATGTCTTGAAGACCAGGCTAAATTTTGCCATGAGCCTTCAGGTCGCTCAACAGTTCCTCGTAGGTCAACACGGGTTCGTCCTGTCGCTCGACGAAGGCAGTCAGGTCTTCTTGATCCTCGCGGAGGGCCATGCGCACGGCGTCATTGACGAGCTCAGATACGGTACGCTGGGTATCGGCAGCCTTTATGCGAAGCGCGCGATGCAGATCCGGATTGAAGTAAACTGTAGAACGCTTGGCGAACTCACTCATGGTCATCACCTCCATGAGTGAGCCTAGCACTACGCCATCTTGACGTCAAGACGCTATAGCATCAACTATTCGCGC
>JAHFDH010000167.1 GCA_023249055.1 Candidatus Methylomirabilota bacterium | reverse complement strand
GACGCCGGTGAGCTTCGACAGGGCGGCTTCGATTGTGGCCACGCATGACGCGCACGTCGTTCCTCTGATCGGGATCTCGACGACGTAAAGGGTGCGGGGTACTTCGGACTTCGCACCTAAAATCCCCCCGTGCCCCCCTTTGGTAAAGGGGGGATGGAGGGATTTAGTCACATACTGCTCTGGCGACTTGTCGAACGCCTCCTTACAGCTCACTGCACAGAAATAGTAATCTACCCCCTGGTAGCGGCTCGTGCCTGCGGCCTCCTCGGGGAGCACATCCATGCCACAAATCGGATCTCTTGCCATTACCGGCTTCCCACCTCTTGGTGTCTGTCGCTGAGGCTTCTTCGATCGGCCCAGACGCCAAACAGCATGGCCACTGGACGAGGCGTCCCTGCCCAAACCCGATCTTCGAACAATCGGTAACTCGCTTCGCCCATCAAGACCTTTTTGTAGAGATCGATCACCCCGCGACGCCGCCTGAGCACCTGAAACCACAGCCAGGAAGCCCGATGGGCCGTACGGCTCAGCCGACCAGCCGCCTCAAGCTCCGGCGCGATCTCCGTCGAGATGGCCTCCTGATACCACTGGAGATCACCGCTGTGACTTCCCGCCCTGACAATGGCCCTGGCTGCCAGTTGTCCGCTCTGGATGGCGTAGTAGATCCCTTCTCCTAAAAAGGGATCGACCAGACATGCCGCGTCTCCTGTGAGCAGCGTGCGTCCGCGGTGAAGCGGGCCGGTCCCGTCATGGTAAACCGGGATCAGCGCCCCGGTGGTCCGCACCGCTTTGCGGTCGCTGAAGCCGCCGGCACTGAGGAAGGCCGTAAGGCACGGCATGGCCCGCTTTGCCGCCCCGCGGTCGACCGATACGCCGACAGAGGCTACTCCACGCTTCGGAAAGGCCCAGCAATAGCCCCCTGGGACTCGACCCACATCGATGATCACCCGGCCCTTCAGTACAGCCTCACCCGCGCTCGTCAGGGGAAGCTCCGCGTCCAGCCCTACTGCCATTGGCTGCGAGCGATCCGGAAATAGATCCCGGGCGACAACGCCGCGGGCGCCATCAGCCCCAACCAAGAAATCAGCAGTCGCCGTCCGCCCGCCGAGATCAACCTCGACACCGCCCGCCGATTCTCTGACAGCTCGCACCACCTGTCCATCCAGGAGCTCGACGCCGGCCTCAACCGCTCGGTCACACAGGGCCTGGTCGAATCTGTCGCGCCAGACCATGTAGGCCACCGGCTCCGAAAAGGTCGCCTCGACCGGATTGCGACCGCGCCAGGTAAAGGTGAGGTTGGTGATCTGCTCCTCGACCAGCCCGTTCAGATCGAACGGGAGCAACCGCTCCACCCGTCGCGATAGGCAGCCACCGCACGCCTTGTAGCGAGGTAGTCTCCGCCGCTCCAGCAGAAGCACCCTGGCGCCGGCCTTTGCCAGCGTGAGCGCTGCCGTCGCCCCGGCAGGCCCGCCACCAACCACGATCGTATCGTATCGCACCGGATCCCTCAAGCGCTACCGGCCGTAGCGCGCGAAGACCTCCAGAAGCTCCTCGATCTTCTTCTGGCGATCCTCCGCCCGCCCGGAGGCCATCGCCTCTACGACGCACGATTCGATGTGACGGCCGAGCAGGATCTTACGAACCTGCTCCAACGCCCCCTGGACAGCGGAGAGTTGGAGCAGGATGTCGACGCAATACTTCTCCTCCTCCACCATCCGCTGCACGCCCTGCACCTGCCCCTCGATCCGGCTCAGACGCGCCATCGCCTTTTGCTTCGTCTCCTCGTCAATCATCTCAGCCCCCAAAGAAATCGTCAACCACTACTACCATACCCCGGTACAGTATATACCAGCCCGGCAACCCGGTCAAGACCCGAATTGAAAACCTTGACAAGCCATTGGAAAGACCGGAGAATCGCCGTAACCAATAGAAATGTTTTCGAGCGCGACGGCCGATCGGTCTACGCTATAGTTGGGTGGACAATATGCGTCTTTTTCATTTACTACCTGCCAATTGGGCTGTCGATGATCTCGTCAGAAAGCGTCTCAAAATATCTTTCCTGGAGGATCTGAACGACCCTTTTGAGTTCTTCAGTCTCGATACTACCGATCCGATAATGCATGAAGCTTTGATCAGAACACGGAAGGATTTGGCGCAACAATATGGCGTCTTGTGCTTCAGCCGAAGTTGGGCGAATCCGGTTTTCTGGAGCCACTACGCCGACAAACACAAAGGTATTGCTTTGGGCTTTGAGGTCCCGGACGTCGCCGGTAAACCACAGGGTATACCAATTACGTACGTGAACAGCCGGTCAGCGCACAGTGTCAGCGACGCATAAGACTGGAAGCCACAAGACATGCTCAAACTGCTTGCTACCAAGTATGAACATTGGCGATACGAGGACGAGATTCGTTTTTTCGCTTCAATTGCGGAAAAGGACCAGGAATCGGGGCTGGCTTTCGTCCCGTTTTCCGAGAACCTCATTTTGACCGACGTCGTGCTTGGAGTTCGGTGCGTAATTGAACGTACACAAATTGAGGAGATAGTAAAGAATTATCTGCCAGCCGTTCGCGTTGTTAACGCGAGACTGGATTCAAGTTCATTTTCAGTGGTTGATAAAAGGGGTCGAGTCTGCTCTTGACTCATGTGTCCATGCTCTGGTAGCTGTTCTTCGTCCATGTCGCGTCCTGACGCATCGAATGCCCGCCGAGGTGATCGTTACGCCTGAGGCTGAGCAAAACATTGCAGTAAGCTACGCCTGGTACGAGGGGCAGCGGACCGGCTGAGGCGAGCTGAGGTTTTCCTCTATGACTCTCGTTGCTGGCGGGTACGTAGTATGTGATACGATAATTCCACTTTTGGTGCGTGCCCGGTTATTGACAAGATTCTGAGGGAGGAATAAATTTAAGATGTTACGGGAACGCTATGCGTAATGGGCACACCAGTGATTCGTAGAGGTCGTTTTCTATAATGTCAGTGAGCGGAGGCGGTATAACCTACTTCACACAAGGAGGAATCATGCCATGTTGCCAAAATATCAGAAAGTGCTGGTGACCACAGATCTCTCACCCATCGGAAACGCCGCGGTTCCCCATGCCTATGCCATTCTGGCAGAACAGGGTGGCACTGTCATCCTGTGGTGCGCGGTTGATGTGTCCGGGATGCCGGACCCGCTCTACTCCCAGCCCACGCCTGGGGAGACGCTCGCTGAGGAGCGGGCGGAGATTCGGGAAGATCTGTTCTCCTCGCTCGAAGCGCTTGTGCCTGAGGAGATTCGCGCAGAGGGAAAGGTGAAGACGGAGGTGCGAGTGCTGGAGATCTCCGGATCAATCCATGATGCGATCTGCGCAGAAGCTGCCGCCAAGGAGGTGGACCTCATTGTGATGGCATCTCATGGCTATTCCGGGATGAAGCACCTGATCCTGGGCTCAGTGGTAGAGCATGTGTTGCGGACCGCCGATCGACCCGTCCTCGTTGTCCGTGCAGCAAAGTGAGGCATCTCACCACTTACTTCTGAGCTGCCGTAATGCAGAACACGCAGGTCCAGCCGAGATTACAGTGAGGGGGTGCTTGCGAGGACCGAGTAATTCGAACGATGATTCGAAATCAGCCTGGATTTAAAAAAGCCGGGCGCGAGATGCGCCCGGCTAACCATATGCGCTAAATTCTTGCAAACCACCGCACCGCCGATATTGCCTGAACCTCCAGACCATACGCGACAGGTCTCGGCGGTATAGTCGCGATAACGGAAATGCGCATTCCAACCTTCAGCCGGCTAGGGACTGCGTGCGCTGATTTTATAAGTTCGTGTGACCCTGAAGGTGCGTCCGCTGGAACCACACTAACTCATGAACGAAATGACCATAGCGATCGTCACAAAGAGCAACAGGCCACCAGCCGCAAGCCACA
>JAHFDH010000166.1 GCA_023249055.1 Candidatus Methylomirabilota bacterium | reverse complement strand
TCTATCAGAAGGCGCAAACGGTCGAGGAGTTGGTAGACCAGATCGTCGGACGGGTGCTGGACCAGATCGGGCTCCACACCGACTTGCCGAATCGGTGGCGTGGCACAGGATAACGAGTGGGACGCTGCTCGCGAGCGCTCTTGCCCGATTCGTTATCCGCTTCCGTTCGCTGCCGTTCCATGCTAGCATTTCGGCTGAAAACCTTGACAGTCCGGCGGTATCGGGAAAAGAGCTGTGAGCAGACACCCTTTTGGGGGATAATCTGACATGATGGGGATGGGGATCTTGCAGGTTATTGCGAATGGTGGGATCACGATGGTGATCCTCGCGATATTTTCCATCTATTCGCTCGCGGTGATCGGCGAGCGGCTCTATGCATACTATAAGGCCCAGCAAGCCACCGCACAGGTAGCCGAGAAGGGGCTACAGTATGTAGCCGATGGAAAAATGGCCGAGGCGCTCCGCCTGTGTGAGCAGAACGCCGACAGCCCGGTTGCCAAGGTCCTGCAGGCCGGCCTTCTGGCCATCATCGATCGTGGCGATCCGGCCCTCTCTGAAAAGCAATTGTCGCGTCGGCTGGAATCGTGCAAGGGGGCCATGCAGCGGTCCATCTCTGCGGAAATCTCCCGACTGGAGCGGTATCTGGGCTCATTGGCGACGCTCGGCAATGTCAGCCCGTTCGTCGGTCTCTTTGGGACCGTTCTGGGAATTATTCGAGCGTTCGAGGCAATCGCCAAGACGGGATCCGGCGGGATCGGCACGGTATCGGCCGGGATCGCCGAGGCGCTCGTGGCGACAGCCGCCGGCCTGTTCGTGGCGATTCCCGCGGTGATCGCGTATAACTATTTCGTCGGCAGGGTGAAACTATTTACTGCAGCAATGGACAGTGCGGCCTCGGAAATGGTGGATAGGTTGTTAGATCGGGCCGCCCATCACGAAGATTAAAGAGGACAGGTATGCAGTCTAACGGTGGAAACGGCGGAAAAGATCGGCGAATGCTTTCAGAGATCAATGTGACCCCATTGGTGGACGTGACACTCGTTCTGCTGATTATCTTTATGGTGACGACCCCGATGCTCCAACGAGGGACCGATATTCAGCTCCCGTCCGCACAGACATCGCAGGTGAAAGAGGAGCAGCGTATTACCTTGACGGTGACGAAGGACAGCCGCATTTTCGTCAATAATGAAGAGGTGCCCCGGCAGAAGCTTGAAGACCGCCTCAAATCCATGACCGGTTCTGGGAAGGAGCGGGTTCTCTACTTACGCGGCGATGCCAGGGTTCCTTACGGCTTCGTCATCGATGTCATGGATGCCATCAAATCTTCCGGTATCGAGACGGTTGGGATGATCACCGAGCGGGCAGGGTCCAGATAGTCCACTTCACCGTTGTGAGGCCACATCCGGTATGTTCAGACTGATCCCACGAGAAGAGAAGTTCTTTGAGTTCTTTGAGAAGGCAGCCAATAACATATTGGAAGGCGCAAAAGTCCTCGTTCAGATGACGGATGAACGAGGCGCGGATCTTCAGGAACGGTGGAAGCGACTCGAGGATCTCGAGCACGTCGGAGATAAGATCACCCATCAGATCATCCGAAAGCTGAACCGGACATTCATTACGCCCATCGATCGCGAAGATATCCACAGCCTGGCTGTGGCGCTCGATGACGTCATGGACCTGATCGAGGCGTCGGCTGCGCGCATGAGTCTGTACAAGATCAAGCAGCCCACCGAGGAGGCCAGAAAGCTTGCCCAGGTGATCCTGAAATCGGCGGAGGAGATTGTCAAGGCGGTGTCGAACCTCGAGCGGATGGACAATGTCATGGAGCATTGTATCGAAATCAATCGCCTGGAGAACATGGCCGATGAGATCAGCCGAGAGGCGATTGCCGATCTCTTCGACAAGGGGCACGACCCGATGGATGTGATCAAGTGGAAGGAGATTTACGAGACGATGGAGATGGCCACCGACGGATGTGAAGATGTGGCCAACATCGTCGAATCAGTAGCATTGAAGAGTACCTGATCCCCGTGAGTCGGCTCCTCGAGAACATACCGAGCTCTCCCGCCGTATAACAACCCGCCTATGCTGACGCTTGTCGTTCTGGGTATCGTGATCGCGCTGATTTTTGACTTCATCAACGGCTTTCACGATGCCGCCAACTCGATTGCGACCGTGGTGTCCACCCGTGTGCTCTCGCCGATGCAGGCAGTGATCTGGGCCGCGCTCTTCAACTTTATCGCGGCGTTTGGTTTCGGAGTCAGCGTGGCCACGACTATCGGGAAGGGAGTCGTCCGACCTGAGGCGATCAATGAATATGTCATCATGGCCGGCCTTGTCGGTGCCATCGTGTGGGATCTGATCACCTGGTACTACGGCATTCCGAGTAGCTCGTCCCACGCGCTGATCGGGGGGCTGGCCGGGGCTGCGATCGTCAACGCCGGCATCTCGGCCCTGATCCCCGCGGGCATCTACAGGATCCTCCTGTTTATCGTCCTGTCTCCGCTGCTGGGTCTTGTCCTGGGATTCGGGATCATGGTGGTCGTCATCCGGGTCTTCTGGCGATTCCGCCCCAGTCGGGTGGATCGCTGGTTCAGGCGATTGCAGCTTGTCTCGGCCGCGCTGTACAGTCTGGGACATGGGACCAATGACGCCCAGAAGACGATGGGGATCATGGCGGGCCTCTTGTTCAGCGCGGGCTACCTGGGTAAGGAGTTCTATGTTCCCATCTGGGTCATCCTGTCGGCCCACGCGGCGATCAGTCTCGGGACCCTGGCGGGAGGCTGGCGCATCGTGAAAACGATGGGGATGCGACTGACGAAGCTCAAGCCGGTCGGCGGCTTCTGCGCCGAGACGGCAGGCGCGGTGACGCTTATCGGTACCGCCATTGCAGGGATTCCGGTCAGCACCACTCATACCATTACCGGAGCCATTTCAGGGGTAGGAGCGACACAGCGTATCTCAGCAGTGCGATGGGGAGTAGCCAGACAGATCGTCTGGGCCTGGGTGCTGACGATTCCACTTTCGGCCGCGATCGCCGCCGCCGCATTTGCCCTGATCAAAGTGTACCTGCTTTTCTAGGTTCCCAGAGCGGGGACCGCATGGCCTCGACATCGTTCAAAGCATAATATGCTCGGACTCTCTCCCCATGAACTGCAGTCTCTCATGGCCCCCTATGTGGAGCACTGGGGATACCTGCTCGTCGGCGTCATCGTTGTGCTTGGCAATGTCGGAGTACCGGTGCCTGAGGAGACGATATTGCTGGTCGGGGGCTATTTTGCGGCGAAAGGGATGCTGACCCTCTGGGGGCTGATCCCGACTGCGATTGTGAGCGCTACTGGGGGGGATAGTCTGGGGTACTGGCTTGGGAGTCGGGGCGGGCGACGGCTCCTCCTGCAGTATGGAGCGGCCTTGGGGGTTACGCGCCAGCGACTCTTCGTGGCCGAGCAGTATTTCGGGCGATACGGTCCCTGGACGGTCTTTCTAGGTCGTTTTATCGGTGGCCTCCGATTCATGGCGGGGCCAATGGCAGGCGCACTGGGTATGCCCTTCCCTCGCTTCTTCCGCTACAACCTTGCGGGGGCGGTGGTGTACTGCCCGGTAATTGTCTGCATTGCGTATTTTTCAGCCCCCTTCTTCGATCAGGTGGTCCACCTCGTGGCTATGGCAAACTGGCTTTTGGCCCTCATTGTGCTCATGGCGACCCTAGGCTTTATCGGCTGGCTGTTGTGGCGCTCGAGAGTCGAACAGAGCAAGGAGTGAGTGGGCTGGGAGGTGGGCTGGGGCTTGACTTTCTTGTAGGTCAAGCGTAGGCTGACTTCAGAGTTGGGGATGGGTCGTCAACGTTCGTGAGGAGTTCGCGCGATGTTCGGACTGGGGATGCAGGAGTTGATCGTAATCTTTGTCATTGCGCTCTTAGTCTTTGGCCCCAAGAAACTGCCGGAGATTGGGCGCTCACTGGGCC
>JAHFDH010000165.1 GCA_023249055.1 Candidatus Methylomirabilota bacterium | reverse complement strand
CGAGTGACTGGATCTGCCGGAGCGGTTCGGTATTCTTGAGAAGGATCATCCCTCCGACGATACCATCTCTGTCGAGCACCGGGAAGGCGGATGCCAAGATATCCAGGGGGGCGTCGCGGATGCCTCCCATCTGAAGGGTCAGATTTCGTACGGGCTGTCGCCTCTCGAAGCTTTCGATTACTGCCGCGACTAAGGGGTGCGTGTCCCCCAGGAGATGTGTCAGCGATTGACCGACCGCATTCACGAGTGGGCGGGCGAGCAGGATCTCGGCCGCCGGGTTGGCGAAGATGATGGCCTGTTCGCTGTTCAGCAGGATAATGGCGTCTTCCAAACGGTGAACGATCCCTTCTAATTGCACCTTTTCGCTGAGCAGGGAGGATCGGTCCTCCTGGACCTGGCGCCCCAAGAGATTGAGCTTCGCCGCGATCTGTCCCACCTCGTCGTCGCGGTCGGACACAAAGGCCGTGTCAAAGTCGCCTTGTGCCATCCGGTCAACGCCCTTGGCAATCTGGCGCAACGGTACCAGCACAAGGTTTGAGAGGGCGATGGCGGCGACCCAAGCGAGCGGGAACGCGAGTACCGCCGACAGCAGGCTTCGCCGACCAGCGGTGGAGAGTTCGCGCCAGAGGAGACCCCCGGCCAGTCCGAGCCGGATGGCCCCAAAGGGTCGATCGTTAAGGCTGAGCGGCAGGGTTGTCTCAAATACCTGGTGCTGGCCGGCCAGCACCATAAGCTGACGAAGCGCGTTCATCTCCAGCAACTGTTCGATCTTCGGTCGATCCGGGGCTTTGTATCCTTCGCGGGAACGCTGGCTGTGCACGAGGACCGTATCCGAGCGGTCGGTGATCATCGCGTAGACCAGGTGAGGCGAGTAGCCGATACTGGCTTCGAGCAGCGCGCGGAGCTCTCGATCGTTGCGCAGGGCATCCCCCAGACGGCCCCTCTGCGTGCGAGCCATCACCCGGGTACTGCCGGAAAAGATCTGCTGCGCCTGTATAGTGCCCTTTTCCGCCGCATGTTGCACTATCAGGCGGGTCGTCGTAGAAAGGTGAACGACCAATGTGAGCGAGACGATCAGAAAGACCAGCAGACTGACGCCGAGGATTTCCTTGCCTCGGATACCGAGCGACATGGGACCTTATTCCTGCGCGGTGACTGAGGAAGACGCGCCTTCTCGATAGCGGGCCAACTTATTGTGGAGTGTCTTCAGACTGATCCCAAGGATTCCCGCAGCCCGGGTCTTATTGTGGTGTGTATGTTCCAGTGTTGTGAGGATCAAGGCCTTTTCTGCCGCATCAATCGTTGTCCCGACGGAGAAATGAGGCTCCTGAGCCGGTCTGCGGCGCTGACTGGGGAAGTCTTGCGGCAGATCGGCAACGGTGATCTTGTCTCCCTTGGCGACAAGGACCGCTCGTTCCAGCACATTGCGAAGCTCCCGGACGTTACCGGGCCAATCATGCTCAGTCAGCAAGGCAAGCGCTCCTGCGTCCACGCTGCCCACCGCCGTGCCATATTTCTCTTGAAACTCTTCAAGAAACGAGCGAATAAGGAGAGGAAGATCTTCACGCCGTTCCCGAAGAGGGGGGAGATAGATGCTGAATACGTTCAGTCGATAATAGAGATCCTCGCGGATCAGGCCATCCTGAACCGCTTGCGCCGGATTCTTATTCGTTGCGGCGAGTACCCGGACATCAACATGAATCTCTTTGCTTCCGCTCAGGCGGCGAAAGGTCCCCTCCTGGAGGATTCTGAGGAACTTGGCCTGGGTGGAGACCTTCATCTCTGCGATCTCATCAAGAAAAATCGTTCCGCCGTCGGCCAGTTCAAAGTATCCCATTCTCCGCTCTGTGGCGCCGGTAAAGGCTCCTTTCTCATGGCCGAAAATCTCGCTCTCCAGCAGTGTCTCTGGAATGGCGGCGCAGTTGATCGGAACGAAAGGACCCTGCTTCCGTGGGGAGAGATCGTGAATCGTGCGGGCTGCCAGTTCCTTTCCGGTCCCGCTCTCCCCCCAGATAAAGACGGGTGCACTGCTGGGCGCCGCCAATTCAAGCAACCGGTAGACCTCTTTCATGGCCCGCGTGTCGCCGACCAACTGCCCAAACCGGCCAAGGTGGCGGACCTGATGACGCAACAGCCTGACCTCTTTCAATACTGCCCCGCGTTCGAGGGCCTTCTCTACGAGGACGCGGAGCCGCCCGATATCAACCGGTTTGGTAAGATAGTCGTAGGCCCCTTCCTGCATGGCCTGGACCGCCGTCTCGATGGTCCCCTGACCGGTCAGAATGATCAACGAGGGCAGAACTGCTTCGGCTTTGAGAGTACGAAGAAGAGTGATCCCGTCCATTATCGGCATCACGAGATCGGCGATAATGAGGGATGGTTGGAGTTCGGATGCCTTCTTCAGGGCCTCCTGGCCGTCGGCAACGGCGGTGACCTCATATCCCCAGGTGGCAAGCAGTTCCTTGAGTCCGGCTCTGGATGCGGGTTCGTCGTCGGCGATTAAGATCTTTGCTTTTGTCATCTCATTCTGCGAAGAGACGGGTTGCATAATCCTGGGGTTATCATAGAAGCTTTCCCCGATTTTGTGAAGTCTCGTTCATCGCCGCGCTTGAAAATCTTTGTAACCCTGTGGTAATGTGCGGACGATGCGACACACAGGAAGGTTTCTAATCGGCAGGCTCATTCAGCGGATGTGGATGTGGCCCTTGGCGCTTCCGATCATGGCCATAACGGGTTGCGCCACTTTTTTCCCTGAGATCGCCCCTCCAGCCGGTATCCCGGCAGAAGCGAAACGGCTCTCCTTTACGATGGTCGCCAGGAACTATCGCTGTGAACCCTCCGTGATCGCGGTAGACCGGGAAGGCAGGTCGGCGTTGGTCAAAGTCACCATTCGCAGCGACGGCGCGCGACATGTCTTTTCGATCCCCGACCTGGACGTCAGACGCTATCTCGAGCCTGGGCAGGAAATAACGGTCGAGTTTCTGGCGGAACGTTCGGGAGTCTTTGCGTTCGGCTGCACCAGGTTCCCGTGGATCAGCCCGCTCGACCATAAAGGGAAGCTCGCGATCAAGTAGCATGGGCTCATTCCCGGTGGACAAGGTTGATTAGGGTGCGTGGCGAGAAGAGGGCGCATGGCGGCAGGAGATCTCCGATGATGCTGAGCAGCAGGTCCGCAAGAGGTTGACGCCGGCTGAGGAACCTCGCGGCGGCATTAGCGGCACGAGGTCGCCGGATAATGGCCTGAAGCGCGGCGCCCAGGCGCTGCCTGCTGTTCAATACTTTGCGTTGCCGGCGATCAAACTGCTCGAGGTGAGTCTCGGTGATGCCGTCGTCACCCTCAGCAAGGGCCGAGGCGATGGCGTGGGCCGCGAGCTGGGCGCTGTAGAGTGCATGACCCACCCCTTCGCCGGTAAAAGGATCATAAAAGCCGGCGGCATCTCCGATCAGCAGCGCCCCGGCAGAAACGCTGCGAGTCGCGCGGAACGCCAAAGGGCCGAGGCATCGGACCGGTCCACGTCGTTGCGTGTCACGGAGTACGGTCAATGCACGGGGAAATGCGTGCAGCGTGCCGTCGAACAGCGCGTCGAGTTGCCCCTTCCAGTCTTGTACGATTCCCTGGTCCACTACAATACTCGCATTGATCAGCCGCTCACCGATCCTATTGAGAATGCAATATGATCGGTCGCCGACCGAAATCAGTCCGTGATCCCGGAGTAGGGGCACGGCATGCCGTGCGCCGCCGAGCCCCTCGTAGTAGGCGACCAGCGCCATCCGGCGCAGTGTTGGATGAGACTGGTGCAGGCCGAGCCGTCGGGCGACTACTGAATCTCGTCCGTCCGCCCCCACGACGACCTGTCCCCGATACGTTTCCTGGCCCGTCGGTCCGATTCCTGTGATACCGCACACATGCCCGTTCTCCCAGATCAGATCGGTCACGCGCAATCCTTCAACACCCTTTGCGCCGAGATCTCGAGCCCAGTTCAGCAACAGGCTGTCAAGAATAGCCCTGGGTAAGGAAAGTGCGAACGGGCGATTCCCATTGGTCGTAGTG
>JAHFDH010000164.1 GCA_023249055.1 Candidatus Methylomirabilota bacterium | reverse complement strand
GGCGTGGGAGGCGTTTCGCTTTAACCGGGCTTCCGTGAAGGCCGAGTACTTGGTGTTCTCGGATCCGAAGGCACAACAGGCCGCCGTTCAGAAAGTCGCCGGACTGGCCAAGGACAAGAAGCCATGGGAGGAGATCGTCAAGGCATCCGGACTCAAGCCGGCGACCACCGATTTCTTCTCATCGGAACGCAGCCTCCCGCAGGTACCGGACCAGGAGAAATTTAAGGAGGCCGCCCTGACAATGGAACGGGGTGCCATCAGCTCGGTCATCCAAGGCGCAAAGACGAGCTACATCGTTCGAGTCATTGATCGAAAAGATCCGAGTACCGAAGAATTCGAACGCCAGAAAGTTCAATTCAGTGGCGGGCTGTTGCAACGGAAGCGGGAGCAGGTGTTTGTCGATTGGATTCGCCAGGTGCGGGCACGGGCCAAGGTCAAGATCGAGACGGCGAACCTCTAAGCGCAGAAGCGCAAGAGGGCGATTAACAATCGATCTCTTGGAGTTCAGGACACCGGCTGACAGGCCGGTCGACCGATGTGGTTCCAGGGTCCTCTCATCCGAGGATGGCGTCTATGACGGAGATATGGCTATATATCCTCTTGGGTGCGGTTGCGGGAATCTTTAGCGGACTGATCGGAATCGGCGGCGGGATCATCATTATCCCCGCGCTGGTATTTGTATTCGGGTTGTCGCAACATCAGGCCCAAGGGACGACGTTGGCCCTCCTGGTGCCCCCCATCGGCCTGTTAGCAGCCTGGACCTACTACAGTAAAGGGTATGTCGATCTGAGAATAGCCGGCCTCATCTGTATCGGCTTCTTCGCCGGGGGGTTACTGGGCGCCAAACTGGCGGTTGGATTATCAAGCTCGGTACTGGAGAAACTGTTCGGAGTCGCGCTGTTCCTGATCTCGCTCAAGATGATCTTCACCAGATAGCGAGGGGGCATCTCAGAAGTTAGTCCCGACCCTCTCGGCTTGCCTGGCAACCCTTTTCCCTTAACTGAAGGATCCTCAGCCACCACCCACCCTCCGCTCGATTCGTAACCTCTGGTGTAGTGCGTCCTAAACCCCTTTACGTTCCGTTCGTGGTGAGCTTGTCGAATCCATGAACGGAACTCGCCGAAATGCTTCACCCTTCGACAGGCTCAGGGTGAACGGTGAATGTAAAGAAGCGTTAGACGCACTACATTAGGTGAGATGGAAGAGCGTGATCTCCGGGCTGGCGTTAACGCGAACAGGGGTCGCGGTGGTCCCAAGACCACGATTGACATACAGGTGAGAGTTCCTGAGACGGTAGAGACCCTCGGGATATGAGCTCAGCAGGTGAGCCAGGCTGAAACTCAGCCCGAGCGCGCTCACCTTGACCTGTCCCCCGTGATAATGGCCGGACAGGGTGAGAGCGATATTGCGAGCGGCAGCCTGCGGAAAGATCTCAGGACGATGGGACAGCAGTATCGTTGGAAGCGTCGGCTCCAGACCTTCTACCGCTCGGACAAGATCGGGCCGGCCCACGCGCAGATCGTCGATACCCGCAATGGCAATAGAGCCGCGATCAGTTTCCAGGACCCGATGGGCATTGTGCAGGATTGAGATCCCTGCGTCTTCGAAGGCAGCAATACTCTTTTCGATCTCCATATACCAGTGGTCATGGTTGCCAAGGACGGCGAAACTTCCATACCGGCTTTCAACTTGGGCCATTTCTTTGACGCAGGGGGCAAGTTCGGCTGCCGAGTGGGAGATGAAGTCCCCCGTCATCACGAACAGATCAGGCTCGAGTTGCCGGATCGCCTCGACACAGTGGCGCATCTGGCCGGGAGTCATAAAGAGACCGGAGTGGATATCGGACACCTGCACGACCTTTAACGGAGGATTACGAGGATGGTTCGGGCTGAGCGAGAGGTGCACCTCCTCAATCTCCCATCCATTGCTTGCATAGGCAGCCCCGTAGCCCGAGATTAAGATGGGCGCTGCAGCCAGCGCACCCAGCGAGGTTTGCATAAAGATCCTGCGCGGGAGATCACGCGGCGGCGCAGATACTTCAACCGGCTCGACAACTGTAGATCGGAGCCGTTTGACACAATAGCCGGTCAGATCGGCCGCAAGCAGCACCAGCGATGAGAACAGCGATCCGAAGCTCCAGACAGCGGTGGGATAAATCAGCGCATACAGGATCAGCGGAGACGGGCGCTCCAGAGGCGCCCATTGATAGAGAAGCGCGATATAGACGATCGATGTTGAAACAAGGAAGCCGGTCAGGACGAGACGGAGCAGCGTCTTATGCCGCGAACTCCAGGGGAATTGTTGCAGCGCCCGATCCCCTCTTGCGAAGAGATAGAGTTGCGACGCGACCAGCATCGCAAAGATGACCGACCGAAACAGTATAAATCGTATCAATATAAAAGATTCCGTCCAGCAGATGTCCACCAAGGAGAAAGTGGACAAAGCATCGTAGTGATGCTAATACATTCTTGTGATCCGTACAACTGCTTTCTTTCATCGCCGGTCGTACGCACAGCGACCATGGTCGCGATCTGATGGCGAGGTATGGCCGGGGAACAGATGCGGATAACGCGGCTATGAATACAAACACTCCAATAATGGTCGATACCAGGCCGGCGATCCGTCCCACCACCCTCGGCTGGAACCCGGCCCTCGAACTGCGCCTGGCGAGGATCAACGAGGGAACGATCTCGTATGTCGTAACCGGCGATGGCCCGCCGCTCCTATTACTTCACGGCTTTGGAGGGGAGATCTGGATGTGGGAACAACAGGTGGCGGCGCTGTCAAAGCGGTATCGCCTGTTCATCCCCGATCTGCTCGGATACGGCTATTCGGACCGGCCGAAGATCGACTACACGCCGTCGCTTTTTATTGATACAATCAGGCAGTTCATGGACCAACTCGGCGTGAGAAGTGCCAGCCTGATTGGTAACTCAATGGGTGCGGGAGTCGCCTGGGCGTTCGCCCTCACTCATCCCGAGCGAGCTAACAAGCTTGTCCTGATTGATGGCATCCCTCCACAGGTGGTTCCCGCGGTTCGAAATCATTTCTTGCGTTGGTTCCTCGCGATTCGGCGCGTCCCCCTATTGCCTTACCTGGCCGTTGCATTACGGACTCGCCGCATGACGCAGGTCGCACTCACGCAGGTCGTCTATAATGACCGGCTGATCACTGACGTGGTGGTGGAGCGGCAATACCGGATCAGCCGTCTGGCGGGAACCGCCAGGGTCATGGCCTCTACGATTCGCTACGCTGATGAGGTCGCTCGGTATGCCGACGCGCTGGCGACCTTGCGCAAGCCAACACTGATCATCTGGGGCGAACGGGACGAGTTGTTCCCTGTGGCGGTTGGGAAGCAGCTCCACGCCTCAATCCGGGATTCCACACTGGTTGTCATCAAAGATTCTGGGCACATGCCGATGTGGGAGACGCCCGATCAGACCAACCGGGCGATTCTGGAGTTTCTTGATGGCGAGTGACAAGCAGAACGGTATGACGTTATGCTAACGCCGGCGCGCAGCCGAGTGTCGTCGGTCGCAAAGCGGCGGGAGGTCACGCCGTTGCTTCGCCCAGAGAATGCCAACGATGCTCTTGGCATCCACAATCGTGTTCGACAACACCCATCGGTAGGCCTGTTCGAACGGAACCGCATGGACCTGCAGGAATTCGGTATCGTCGTGGCGTCGATTCCGGCCGGCTATGAGCCCTTGAGCCAGAAAAAGCCGGATAAACCCTGTGGAGAACCCGACCGCGGAATAGAAGGTACACAGCCTGAGCAGCCGGCGCGGACGCAGTCCGATCTCTTCCTCGCACTCCCGCCGGGCGGTGGTCGTCGGACGTTCGCCGTGATCGATAATACCGGCCGGGATCTCGTAGATGGCCCGCCGGATCGCCGGCCGATACTGCCGAACCAGGTAGATTCGGCCGTCGTCATCGATCGGCACGATCGCAACAGCGTTCGGAGGATGAACGATGTCGCGGATCGCCTGCCGCCCATCCGGCAGGACAACCGTCTGTTGCTCGGTTGACAGATATTTCCCTGCGTAGACGACCTGAGTGCTGAGGATATGCTCGATCAGTTTCATT
>JAHFDH010000163.1 GCA_023249055.1 Candidatus Methylomirabilota bacterium | reverse complement strand
CGTCCATGGCCACCAACAGTTGGTTCAACGTCTGCTCGCGCTCATCGTTACCGCCGCCGATGCCGGCACCGCGGTGACGGCCTACCGCATCGATCTCGTCGATGAAGACGAGGCAGGGAGCGTTCTTCTTAGCCTGTTCGAACAGGTCGCGGACGCGACTGGCGCCCACCCCCACGAAGACCTCCACGAATTCGGAGCCCGAAAGCGAGAAGAACGGTACTGCGGCCTCGCCGGCGACGGCCTTGGCCAACAGCGTCTTCCCGCAGCCAGGGGGCCCCACCAGCAGCAATCCCCTGGGGATCCTGGCGTGCAGCGCCTGAAACTTCTGAGGATGCTTCAGGAACTGGATGACTTCCTCCAGCTCCTCCTTTGGTTCTTCTTCTCCGGCGACATCCGCGAATGTCACCTTGGGCTTCGTGGCGTCGTGCAGTTTGGCCTTGGATTTTCCGAACGCCATCGGGCCCCCGCCACCCCCCATCTGAGACCGCCGGCTCATCATCACAAACAGGCCGATGATCAGGAGAAACGGTAAGAAGTTGAACAAAAGGCCAACCCAGATCGACCCGCCGCTTTGTGGCTCAACCGCAAAGCGGATACCCTTCTTCTTTAACAGCTCTTGCAGAGATGCCGTCGCCTCTTTACTGTACACCGTTCGAAGGTGCTGTCCGGATGCGACATGGCCGTAAATGGTGTGAGTATTTTCGTTGAAGATCACCGTTCCTGCGAGCTGCCCTGAATCAACTAAATCCATGAAATCACTGAAGATTACCTGGGTCGAGGATGTTCTGGGGTTCCAATAGAATGGGAGGAAGGCGATGGCCGCAACCACGACGATCAGGGCGACCACACCAGCAACCTTGAGGTAACGCTTATTCACGGCAATGACCTCCTTGGTGTCTTCCCAACACACCGAACCCGCATGTCGGGCGTCCGAGACGTTACGAAACGGGAATGACACTTTCCTGGCTTTGAGTCTACCATCTTGCGCTCACTACACGGGTTAACACGTTGTTTCTGCAGACCTGTCGACGTTCTGTTTTGGTTTTTCAGCGCCGAAGGCGACAGCCCCGGCGCGAAACTAAGCTACTTACAGCTACACTAAAGCAAGCCGGTAAGTTTGTCAAGCCTATCTTCAACGGTTTTGGACTAATCCAAAGTTCTGGAGGGGTACGAAAAGGCGTTTGGAAAGGGTTGATACCGTCCGATTCGGCGAGGCAGGGAGATGCAGGTACGAAGCAGAGCCGTTCAAAATCTCCAGACGTTGATCGAGACCACGATTCGTGTGCAGCGCTAGAGCAGGCGGGGGGCCGTTTAACCGGCCCCGGAACGTTGCTATACCCGCCCGAACTCTTTCAGGGTGGTCGCGACGACTAAGGTTTCAGAGGTAAGGAGATCCGATCCGGCCATATGTTTCATCACCTTATTCGCCGTTTCCAAGTCCTTGGCTTCCCATTCGAACACGACATCATATTGCCCATAGGTGACATACGCCCACTTCATCCCCTCGTAACAGGATGCGGGAAGTTCGTTCGCCAGCCGGGACCACGCCCCCGGCCTGACCTTAGCTAATGTGACGAATTTCATGACTTAATCCCTCCCGGTTAGTTAAAAGACGGTTACGGTGAATCGGTTATCTTGAGAAGCAGAAAATCGATGGCCACCAAGTGCCGAAATTGAGCGCTTGGTGGCCATCGACCGAGAACCTGCCATTACTGCTGTTTAGAACAAGAGTTGCAGTTCGGCGATCCCTTGATGAGCAATACCGTCACCCTTGGCATTGCTCAACCCGGTCGCATTGTGATGCGGGATGAGATTGGTGAGAATGTAGTTGCCTCGTACCCGGATGCTGGGGTTGATGTACCAGTTCAGACCGACGGTACCGGAACGCATCTCCATCGGTCGCTCGGCGGTCCCAGCGGCTGCATTATATACGCCGGTGCGGTCATCGACGCGGAAATGCTCATAACGGCCGATAGCCAGCAGGCCACTCCGCTTATTGCCGAAGAGCCAGAAGCCGGCCGTCCCGTAGCCGCCCTGCATGATGAGGTTATCGAGATTCGAGCCGCCAGCGCCCAACCCGTCGCGCTCCTGCGTGGCGTAGAGATACTCACCCTTGATGAAAAAGGGGTAGAAGTCCCATACGAGGTCGCCGCCGCCGGTGACGCGGTTACCGTTGATCAGGAAGCCGTTCTGAGTCCCGCCCACACCATTACCGGCCAGTGCGACTCCAGTCGGACCAACCGGGTTAAAGCGGTGGAAACTTGTGCCAACGACAGGCGTCGTCACACCGTTGACATCGGTTGCGCCGTTATTCCTCACAATCCGGAACGTGCGGTAATCGGCATTCAGACCGATGGACAGATTTCCGAAGGGCACTGGGGGCGAAAACGCAAACCGGCCCAGAACCTCCTTATCACCGTCATTATCGATGCCACCCTTGCACTGGTCGATCCGGCCGCAGCCGTTAAAGACACCCACGCCGTAGTAGACCGGCAGCATGTCGGCCAGCTTCAGATTACCTGAGATGTGAAGACCTAGTTGCAGGTCCGGGGCCAGCGCCCTGGTAACCACCGACCGCTCGGCGAAGTCCAAGTCCTGAGAAGGGGTAATCATCTCGAGGCTGAACATATCCCTGAACTGACCCACCTTCACCTTAGCCCACGGGGCATAGGTGTAGCTGGCCCAGCCAGCCTCCAGCCGCGCACCGCCGCCGGAACTGTTATCGGTAGCGGCACCGGCGCTGTTGCTGGGTCCAGTTCCGCCGAAGGAGAGCTCCGGCTCGATGTGGAAGTTAAAGTCTTTGTAGAGCGTTCCGCTGAAGATCACCCGGGTTCGGCGCTGCTTGAATGTGCTTGGGTTGTGCCGCGCCTTTCCTGCCGCCACGAATCCCGCGGGATACTCTTCTTCTTGTCGTGACCCTTCAACTTGCATCCAGGTCTGGATATACCCACCTAGATTCAGTCGGAACTGGTCATCGGCTGACTTCAGGTAGAACCCTTTGCCGGGCTCGTACCCGGTGAGCAGTGACGACGCGGCGGCCTCGGCGGCCTTCTTCTCCACCTCCATCACACGCCGGTCCGTCTCTGCCTGTTGCGTCGACCGCTCCTGCCGCAGCCGCTGCATCTCCTGCTGCAACTGCTGCAACGACTTCTGCTGCGAATCAAAGGCCTGCTCGAGCTCTGTGAGCTTATCAGCCCACGCCCCTACCGGGGCGAGCAGCAGGGCGCTGCCTAAGACCGCACCACGAACCCACCATCCTCTTTGAGCCATGTTCCTCCTCCCTCTGCGTCAGGTTAACCACCGCGCTTCCGAACTCGAAGCGTTTTTGCGGATGCGGGGCGCTGAACTGACTCCGCCCCGATGAGACGATCCTCACCTAATGTACGCGGACTTCCCAACCTCTGTGGGGGACTTGCAGTAGGGCCTAGACCTTAGATTGGGTGCCAATGTCGCACAACCGGCGACTGCCTGTCAAGGGTTTTCTTCAGGCTCCTCCGCGCCGCCGCTTCCGACAAGATGGGAGATGCCTTTTCATGCCGTCCCGTGTCATTTCAACTTGACAGGTCACCATGAAGACTGTATATTGAATCTATGGCACATCCGGCTAACGGATCAAAACGTTCGACGCGAACCCTCAAGGTAGGCCTGCGGCGTGATGGCGGTGTCCGCGCGGGCGAGGCGATGGGTCTTGCTCTGGGTAAGGAATACGAACATCGACCTATAGCCGCAGGTGATGAAAAGGGTTCGCGATACGAGTCGGAAAGCGTACAGCCCGACGAGCCACGGGAGGCTGCTTTCAAGCTTTTCGCGGAGACGGCTGATGGCGTGTTTGTCAGCGCCCCGTCAGGGGAGATTCTATTCTGTAATCGGGCCGCGGAAACGATCCTGGAAGCTTCCTCGCAACAAGTCGTTGGACAGAAGTGCGGCGAGTTCTTCAATGGCCGTGACAGTAATGGGAATCAGCTCTGTCAGTGGCCTTGCCCACTGAAGATGACGTTAAGCCGAGGAGACTTGATCCAGCATTTTGAGATGGCTACTCGGACGAGGACGGGTAAACCGCTGTGGATCGATGTAAGCTGTGTGGCTCTTCCCTGTGAGGACAACCAGCCCCCGACAGTGGTTCATCTTT
>JAHFDH010000162.1 GCA_023249055.1 Candidatus Methylomirabilota bacterium | reverse complement strand
AATCGGCCGATGAGTACTTTATCATCGCCAAGGATCGGCTGGAGGCGACGCTTGCAGCCGCGGGGGTGAAGGAGAGCCGGATCGTCGAGGAGGTGCCTGGCCGCGCGCTGGAAGGACTGACGGCCAGACACCCCTGGATCGAACGATCCTCGAAGGTGGTGCTGGCCGACTATGTCACCATGGATCAGGGGACCGGGTGCGTGCACACGGCGCCGGGGCACGGGGTCGAGGACTACGAGACCGGTCTCAGATACGGTCTCGACATCTATAACCCTGTTGATGCCGCCGGACGGTTCGTCGCGGACCTGCCGCTTGTCGGAGGTATGAGTGTCTGGAAGGCCAACAGCACGATTATTGCGGAGCTTCAGCGCCGCGGTCTGTTGCTGGCGGAGGCGCACGTCGAGCACTCCTATCCCCATTGCTGGCGGTGCAAACATCCGACGATCTTCCGGGCGACGGAGCAGTGGTTCATTTCGATGGACGCCGCCGTCCTGCCTGATGAGGGCGGCGGGCAGACCGGACTGCGCGCCAAGGCCCTGGCGGAGATCAAGCAGGTCCGATGGATCCCCTCCTGGGGCGAGGACCGGATCAGCAATATGATCGCCTATCGTTCGGATTGGTGCATCTCTCGGCAACGGGCATGGGGGGTACCGATTGTGGCCTTCTACTGCGCCCATTGCGGCCACATCCTGGCGGACCAGCGGCTGGCCGAGCACGTGGCGACCATGATGGAGCAGGCCGGAGCCGACCTCTGGTACACGCACGCGGCGGCGGACCTGCTGCCGCCAGGGACTGCCTGTCCCAACTGCGCGAAGGCCGACTTCGACAAGGAACGCGACATCCTGGATGTCTGGTTCGATTCCGGTGTCAGCCACGCGGCCGTCCTCGCGGTCAGACCCGACCAACAGTGGCCCGCCGACATGTACCTCGAGGGAAGCGATCAGCATCGAGGGTGGTTCCACAGCTCGCTGCTCACCGCAGTCGGGACCCGCGGGCGCGCGCCATATCGGGCAGTCCTGACTCACGGCTTCGTGGTGGATGGCGAGGGCAAGAAGATGTCCAAGTCGCTCGGCAATGTCGTGGCCCCCCAGGAGGTGATTGAACGGTACGGCGCCGAGATCCTTCGCTTGTGGGTGGCGGCCGAGGACTACCGCGACGATATCCGAATCTCCGAGGAGATCCTGAAGCGGCTGGCTGAAGGGTACCGGCGAATCCGGAACACCTGTCGCTACCTGCTGGGCAACCTGTCCGACTTCCAACCTGCTCACGATGCGCTGCCGCTTAACGAACTCGATGAAATCGATCGGTTCATCCTGCACCGGCTGGGGCGGCTTATCGAACGATTGCGCCTGGCCTACGAGAGTTGCGAGTTTCATCTTCTGTACCATGGCCTGCACAACTTCTGCGCCGTGGACCTTTCAGCCTTTTACCTGGATGTCTTGAAGGACCGGGTCTACACCTCCGCCCCACGCTCCCGAGCCCGACGCGCGGCCCAGACCTCGATGTATCTGATCCTTGACGCGCTCGTCAGGCTTATGGCGCCGGTTCTCGCCTTCACCGCCGATGAGGTCTGGCAGGTGATGCCCAAGCAGGGCGGCGAAGGGGAGAGCGTGCACCTCGCCGAATTCCCGCCCGTCAGGTCAGATCTTGTCGATGAGGACCTCGAAGCCCGCTGGGATATCTTGTTGTCGGTTCGCGACGAGGTACTGAAAGCCCTTGAGGCCGCTCGCAAAGCCAAGCTGATCGGGACATCACTGGAGGCGCGGGTTGACCTTCTGGTTGAGCCCGCATTGCTGCCGATCCTCACCCGGTACGAAGCCGATCTGCCGACGCTGTGTATTGTCTCGGCCGTGAGCGTCGGGAGTCTGACCGAAACGGACGTGGCCGGAAAGAAGGTTGAGGCGCGAGTAGAGCGTGCAGAGGGGTCCAAGTGCGCCCGCTGCTGGACCTACAGCGAAAGTGTGGGCCGGTCTATCCCTTATCCGGATGTCTGTGCCCGCTGCGCCGGCGTCCTGGAAGAGATAGGGTTGAGGGGCTAGGGTACAGGGTTGCGTTTCTACGTGGTTGCGCTTGCCGTGATCGTCCTCGATCAGGTCTCAAAGCTGTTGATCCAGGCCACCATCCCTCTCGGCTATAGTATCCCGATTATCTCCGACTTTTTTGCGATCGTCCATGTCCTCAATCCAGGCGCGGCATTCGGGCTGCTGGCCGCCCAGGCTGCAGGGATTCGCAACCCCTTCTTCATCGGCATCTCCCTCCTGGCCATCGGGTTCATCCTGTACTATCGACATCGCAGACTCGAGGACCATCCGCTTGCTTCATTCGCCCTGAGCCTGATCCTGGGGGGCGCTGTCGGTAACATGGCGGATCGGTTGAGAATCGGCATGGTCATCGACTTTATCGACGTCCACTACTATCAGTACCACTGGCCCGCGTTCAACGTCGCAGACTCCGCCATCACTGTCGGCGTGTCGCTCATGATGCTTACGCTGATCCTTGATGAGCGTCGAGGGCGTCATCGGGGGCCGGCCTCATGAGCGGCGATGACGTCCGCGAACTCATCGCCGATGCCTCCGCCGCCGGCCAGCGCCTGGACCGGTACCTCTCTTCCGCGACGGGGCTGCCGCGATCACAGATCCAGCGCCTCGTCAAAGCCGGCCGGGTGCTGGTCGAGGGTCGCCGGCCAAAGGCGAGCGCCACGGCCCTTCCGGGCCAGCAGATCAGCCTCTCTATCCCTCCGCCCCAGCCGTCCACCCTCACGCCAGAACCGATTCCCCTCGACATCCTACACGAAGACAGTGACCTCATGGTCCTGAATAAGCCGGCGGGGCTTGTCGTGCACCCCGCCCCCGGGCATCAGACCGGGACGCTGGTCCACGCCATCCTGTATCACTGTCCGGATTTACCCGGGATCGGCGAGGAGCGACGGCCGGGGATCGTCCACCGGCTTGACAAAGAGACATCTGGCGTGATGGTGGTAGCCAAAACCGACGCAGCGATGGCCTCGCTGGCGACACAATTCAAAGGACGTCGGGTGAAGAAGACCTACATCGCGCTGGTGCATGGGGAGGTGAAGGCGACCGAGGGTCAGATCTCGGCTGACATCGGCCGTCACGAGCGGGACCGGAAGCGGATGGCCATCGGAACACGTAAAGGCCGGGAGGCGGTGACGACCTACCGGGTCATAAAGCGCTTGGGCGGACTCACGCTGCTCCAGCTTCAGCCGCAGACCGGCAGAACCCACCAGATCCGGGTCCACCTGTCCGCGATCGGCCACCCGGTCGTGGGCGACAAGGTGTACGGGGGGCGGAGGGAGAGAAAAGCAGCGGTCAGCCTGACGGCGGAGCGGCACCTCCTGCATGCGTGGAAACTTGGCTTCTTTCACCCGAGGACCAATGAATGGATGGAGTTCGAAGCCCCGCTACCTCCGGACTTCCCAGCCTGACTGCACGTAGGACCGTCGGCCGACACTTCCCCGCGCGGATCTCCTCTCGCCAGCGGCGCAGGCGCTCGGCCTGGAATCGCGAGACCCGTATGGGCGACCGAGGACCCATCTCTTTCGATCCGCTGGATCTCCCTCTGCTCCTTATACCTTGGTTGTTCCGGAGGTCGACAGCTCCGCTGATCGCCTATAGGGCTGTCGAGATAGACTGCGGGTTGTTAGGGAGATAGGCCGCCGGTCACGGCGGTGTTTGGCGACCATAAAATTCTTGACACGTTCAGCTAAGTGACTGATATTATGGGTAATTCTGTTCAGAGTAGCCTGGCAGTCCCAGGAGATAGGCCGCCAGCCTTTGCAGCTGTCTAAGGCGGCTCACTTAATAGCAACTATGTTCGACGTCAAGGGATCTGGGCCACCATTGGACGCCACGGAACGTGATGCTTGAGCATGACGTTGAGGATGACCAGGAGCTTACGCATGCAGGCGACCAGGGCCACAGTCGGCGCTTTGCCCGCTGCCCGCAACCTCGTGTAAAAGACTCGGATTGCGGGATTATGCCGGCTGGCCGCCAACGCCGCCATGTAGAGCGTCGTCCGTACGTGCGCCCGACCACCCCACACCGCACGGCGACCGCGCCACGTCCCGCTATCCCGATTCAGGGGTGCGACGCCCACCAGCGCAGCAATCTGTTTGCGG
>JAHFDH010000036.1 GCA_023249055.1 Candidatus Methylomirabilota bacterium | reverse complement strand
TGCCCCAGCCAAACATCTGCTCAGCCGACTCAGCACGCTTAGCGGCTACGGCTTCCGTCCTGTACTGTGCCATGCGATTGTTCCTCCTTACACTCTGATCATTTGACATGACGTAGACTGTCCTACTGTAGAGCTACAAATCGTGTTCCCTTCCTTGTCTCGTTTTGACCGCCGGCTCTCACCTCCTTTGGTGCCGCAATGAAACGGGTTAAGGTTTACGGTCGTTGTTGGTCTCGTAGAAACGTTTCACGGTTGGGGGGTCGCCAAGCTGCACCACGGGATCCTCCTTTACCGACTGTTCAGTTCGCCACATATATGAGTGTGTATACACCTATATGACAAAAAAAACCTCACTCCAGACGGGCTAGGGCGATCACTGCTGACAAATCGGCCAGTAACGTCCTCCAGCGTTGGCGACCCAGCCCTTCGACGACACGTGTTTGAGCCTTTTCCCAAAGCGGCAAGGCCTTTGCCAGCGCCTCCCGGCCGGAGGGTGTCAGCGTCACTACCCTCGTACGCTGGTCCTGGCCCGCCTCGATCGTGATCAATCCCTGATTTACTAGCGGTTTGAGGTTGCGCGTCATTGTGGTTCGGTCTATGACCAGTATCTGACCAAGGCGCGTGATGGTAGTCGAGCCCGCACTTGCGAGGACGGCTAGCAACGCGAACTGAGTCACCCGCAAACCGCTCGGTTTTAGAATTCCGTCGTAGAGCTCTGTGACTGCCCGTGCTGCCTTGCGGATACTGGAACAGACACACTCGGCCAACTAAGCTAACCCTGACTCTGTTGGGTGACTCCTCATATTAGGAGTATATGCACCTATCGCTGACTTGTCAACCCCCTATATACGATTTGTTCCGGGAGGAGTCATTCCCGGCGCTATCTGCTTCGACTGAGCCGGTCTTTACAGGCGACACCCCGTTCGGTATAGTGCGGGTCATGGATGCCTTTTGCCTCGCCGCAATCATTCGGGAACTGCAGGCCGTCCTCCCGGGCGCTGAGATCAATCGCGCTCAGCAACTTGATCGGTGGAGTCTGTTGTTGGTCGTTCATGGAGGACGAGGCCTCAGTGGGCTCGTACTGTCTGTCACGCCGGGGGCGCCCAGGGTCGAGTTGCGCTCGCCTCCACGTAAGCCTCCTGTACACTCGTCGCGGTTTGGGGACCTTATCGCGTCACAGACAAAAGGGGCGCAGATCGAGGCGGTCGAGCAGGTGGGATTGGACCGGGTTGTGGCGATACACATGCGCGGCGGCTCTTTGCCTGGATCGACGGCGCTTACGACAGGCGAGGCGGCCATGACCCTATATCTGGAGATGTTGGGGCCAGCGAGCAATGCTGTCCTCGTCGATCGAGCAACCGGCACGGTTATCGACCGCCTTCGCGCGGCCTCCGGAAGAACGACGGGTAAGACGCCCGGACCGGGCGAGCTGTATCACCCCCCCTTTGATTGCAGCCGTATCGATCCCAGGCATGTCGAAGAAGACGAGTTCCAAGAACTGGTTGGCGTGCGCCTCGCTGAGGGGGTTGAGCTGGCGCGCGTGCTTGCTACCAGCTTCTCAGGGTTCAGCACATTGATGGCAACGGAGGTGGTGGGCTGCTCCGGCCTCTCGACACTTGCCTCCCCCGACGAGCAGGCGCACGCCTTATGGAAGCCGTTTCGCGATCTCATGAACCGCGTGGCTACTGCTGCCTTCGAACCCAGGTTGCTCATGGGAGACAACGGCGAGCCTGCCGGCGTCGCGGCCTTCCCGCTCGTTACGGTGAGCGCCGATTGCCAGCTTTCGTATCCCACCATGTCTGAGGCGCTTGCCGCCTACCAGAACAGTTGCGAGCAGGTTGAACGGCTGGGTGCTCTTCGGGCCGGGTTGCAGCGCCGCCTACAGCGTGAGATCGATGCGGCAGAGCGGCTGTCTGCCGTGCTTGGGCAGGAGGCTGTGCTCTATCGTGAGGGCGAACTCTATGCTCGGAAAGGCCGACTCCTCCTGGCTAATCGGACCGGTATCCGGCGTGGACAGCAGATCGTTGAACTGACCGACTACGCCGATCCGGCAACGTCATTGCTGCAGATCGATCTGGATCCGGCCCACTCTATTGAAGACAATGCCCAGCGCTACTTCGCCCTGCACCGCAAGGCGAAACGCGGCGCAGAGATTGTCGACAAGCGTTTCGCAGAGACGGCGGAGCGGCTCCGTAGGCTGCGGACCATGATCGAGCAGGTTGAGATGGCGAAGGACTTGGGCGAACTGGCGCAGGTCGACGCCGCATTGGTCGGTGTGGTCAGGCGGCGGCCGGTCCAGGCGGCGGCAACTTCGCACATCAGGCGATCGGAAGGCCCCGAACCGCGCGCCTTCCGTTCCTCGGACGGCCTCGCCATCCTGGTCGGCAAAAGCGGGGCTGGCAACGATCACCTGACCTGGCGGCTTGCCAAGCCTCACGATCTGTGGCTTCACGCCCAGGGTATTCGCGGCTCGCATGTCGTCGTGCGTCTGGCGAAAGGGAAGCAGGCCCCGCCGCGAACGTTGTGCGAGGCGGCACAACTCGCCGCCTACTACAGCCGGGCGCGCGGGGAAATCAAAGTACCGGTAGACTACGTTCAGCGGAAATTTCTGAGGAAGCCGAAGGCTGCCGCGCCAGGCGCGGTGTTGCTCACACGGGAGAAGACGATCACGGTTCGGCCTGAAGCCGACCTGGTCCGGCGGCTGCATGCCGCTGAAGATGCCCTTCGCGCCGAGGATTGAATGGCGATCTACGCGGCTCTTGATGTCGGTATCAACACCCTCCGCCTGTTGGTGGCCGAAGCGGCGGGCTCTGAGATTTCGTGAGATCCACGTACACTCACATCGATACGATTAGCGGGCTCGAGTTCTATCGACTGCCTCGATCGCGACCGATCTCGGCCTGTTTCCCTTGATGCGCGCTTCTCCGCACCAGCGCCTCGACCCGATACGGCAGAGCGACCGCATTGCAGCGCGTCTCGAAAGTCTGTCGCCGCAAGCCATCTTCGCCATACATGCGGTAGCGTTCGCTGCGCTGGTCTGGTGGAGCTGGGGCAAATGGCTCGATCCTCTCATCGACTTCGGCCGAGAGCTGTACGTCCCGTGGCAGATCACGCGAGGCCGAGTGCTCTACCGTGATATCGCCTCGCTTTTTGGACCGCTCTCACCATACTTGAACGCGCTCTGGTTTCAACTGTTCGGCGTGTCGTTGGTGACCCTCGTGTTCTGTAATCTTGTCATCTTCGCCGCGACGGTCGCCGGCATCTATCGGCTGATACGCAGATCGACCGATCGTGGCACGGCAAGCGCTGCGAGCCTCTCGACAATGCTGCTCTTTGGTTTTTCGCAGTATGTGATGGTCGGGAACTACAACTTCGTTTGTCCCTACTCACATGAGGCCACACATGGCATCGCGCTGAGCGTCGCGATGATGGTGTGTCTGCAGGACGCTATCGCCACCGGCCGTCGCCTGTTCTCCGCGATGGCAGGCGCCTGCTTCGGCCTGGTGCTGCTCACGAAGCCGGAGACCGCTCTTGCCGCTTTCGCGGCGGTCGCGGCGGCCTGGGCTGCATGGGGAGTAATCGATGCCCACGACAGGCGCGCTATGCGGCAGAGCGTCCCGCTGTTTCTCGCAACGGCAGCCGTCCCTCCTTTAGTGTTCTTCCTGTATTTCATCAGGCACATGGCATCCGCAGAAGCCTGGCGAGCCGTCATGGGCGCCTGGACTCCGGTATTCATACCGGCCATTACCAGGAACCGTTTCTATCTGTATAGCATGGGACTGAATCAGCCGGTCTCCAACGGCATCGACATGTTTCTGATCTTCGCGGGATTTCTCGCATTCGTCATCATGGCGGTTGCCGTGTCCTGTACGGAGAGATCTCGCCCGTCGGAGACCAGGCGGCTGGTGTGGTTGACTCTGCTCACCGGAGTCGTCTTCTTCTTCGCGCGGGCAGGCACGTGGCCGCGCGCGCTACCACTCATCACTGTGACCGGCTCGATCGCCGCCGCCGTCTTGTTTCTTCGCGCGCGGAGTAATCGCGCTCAGGCGCTTCGGTTGTTGCCGCTCGTGATGTGGTCGGCATTCGCGATGGTCCTCCTCGCGAAGATGGGACTGAACGCGCGGATCAGTCACTATGGCTTCTACCTTGGGCTTCCCGCCAGCGTTCTTGCCGTCGTGGTGATGTGTTGGCTGATTCCGCATCTGCTCGAACGGTGGAACTCCGCGGCGGCGGCCCGCTTTTTCCGACGGCTCGCGCTGGTGGCGCTGATCGGGGCGATGGTGCCGTACCTCGGTCTCTCCCATGCCTGGTATCGAACGAAACAGTTGGAGATTGGCTCAGGCGGCGACCGGTTTTTTGCCTCCACCCGTTCAGAACTCTGGCAGGGCGACGCCGTGCGACAGGCGCTGCGATACATCGAGCAACTCGACGCGCCCCATACAACGTTGGCTGTCTTGCCCGAAGGAGTGATGCTGAACTATCTGCTGCGACGCGATTCTCCTCTGCGAGTCATCAACCTCATGCCCCCTGAGATCATCGCGTTCGGCGAGGACGACGTCCTGCGCTCGCTTCAATCGGCGCCGCCGGATGTCGTGCTTCTTGTCCACAGGGATGTGACCGAATACGGCTATCCGCTGTTTGGAACCGATCTGCGATACGGACTGCGGACCATGACGTGGTTGACCGCTCGTTATCGATCGATTCGGGTCATCGGTCAGGATGTGATGAGCAATTCCGGATTCGGTATTGAAATCTTTCACCGAAATCCGTAAGCTTCCGTCTGGGTTGTCGTTAAAGAGCTCGCTGGCATCGATGTGCGTTGGGCCGATGATGGGGTTGTGCCGGGGGCCGTACCGCTTGCGCAGGAGAAGACGGTCACGGTTCGGCCTGAAGCCGACCTGGTCCGGCGGCTGCATGCCGCTGAAGATGCCCTTCACGCCGAGGAGTGAATGGCGATCTACGCAACCATTGATATAGGCACGAATACGCTTCGTCTGCTTGTCGCCGAAACGGTCGGCTCAGATCATTTCGCGATACTTCACGAGGAACAGGCGGTCGCTCGTCTCGGCGAAGGATTGATGCCAAGCCGGTTGCTCCAGGACGAGCCCATGCGGCGCAGTCTGGCGGTCCTCGGGAGGTTCGCCAAGACGGCTCGCCGCTTCAACCCCCTGTGCGTGGCGGCAGTTGCGACCAGTGCGGTGCGGGAGGCGACCAACCGCGAGGAGTTTGTCGCTGCGGTGCTCCGGGAGAGCGGGCTCAGCATCCGGGTGATCGACGGCAATGAAGAGGCGCGGCTTACCCTCCTTGGCGTTCGGCACGGGCTCGGTCTTGGGTCGACGCGGGTCCTGGTCATGGATATCGGCGGGGGGAGTACCGAATTTATCGTGGCTGCGGGGGAGGCGATTGAGGCGATGGTGAGCACCGGCCTGGGTGTCGTCAAGCTGACCGAGGCGCATCTGAGAAGCGATCCGCCGACCCCCGATGAGCTGGAGGCCGTTGAGCGCGTGGTCGCCGATCGGGTCGGTCGGCTTCGCGCCGAACTGCCCGATCTCGCAGGGACCACGCTTATCGGCACTGCCGGGACCCCGACCACCCTGGCAGCGATGGATTTAGGGCTCGCCGTCTATAGCGGCGCTCGCGTGAACGGCCATCGGTTGTCCCGGGTTCGGACGAGGCAACTGCTTCGGACGTTGGCGGCGAGACCGCTGGCCCAACGGCGTGAGATCCAGCCCCTGGAACCTGGACGGGCCGACGTCATTGTCACCGGTACCGCCCTTCTCCTGACGGTCATGGGCGTCCTGGCCTACAACGAGTTCGTCGTCAGCGATAGCGGTCTGCGGGAAGGGATTCTCCTCGACCTCCTCAGACAGCAAGCCCTGCGAGGCTAGCGTCATTCTTCTTTCCTTTGCGTTGACAACGGTTCCCGTTGTATGCTAAGGGTGATTCCGTCATGCGGGAATTCGCAAGCCTAGAGTCTACTGAACCACTCGATGGACACTGACAAAGTATTGGTATTGAATAACTCCTTTGAACCCCTCCACGTCTGCACTGCGCGAAGAGCCATCATTCTCCTGTATACCGGAAAGGCCGAACGGATCGAGGACGGTCCACACGTCATCCACTCCCCTTCAATTGCCATCGTGATCCCGGTCGTCATCCGCCTCCATCGTTACGTGAAGCGTCCTGTCATTCCCGCGGTCTCCTTTAACAAGAAGAATATCCTGAAGCGGGACGCCTATACCTGCCAGTATTGTGGTCGAAACGGCGGCGAACGGATGACCATCGACCATGTGATCCCCCGGTCGCTTGGCGGACGGACCGTCTGGGACAATGTGGTGAGCGCCTGCCGCGCCTGCAACGTGAAGAAGGGGAGCAAGCCCCTGCACGAGGTCAGCATGAGCCTGCTCCGCAAGCCTGCCAAGCCGGTCTCGATCGTCTATCTCGGCATCATGTTCTATTCCCCGCACGGGGTCGGGTCCTGGAGCAAGTACCTGCCCCGCGGAGCGGGTGGGGACCTGTCGGGCTCTCTGTCCTGACCACCTTTCCCCATGCCAAATTTCAAGCTTGTCTGCGACTACCAGCCAAAAGGCGATCAACCTCAGGCGATCAGGAAGCTGGTCGACGGGTGCCTGCAGGGCAGGCCGCATCAGGTCCTCCTGGGGGTCACGGGTTCGGGCAAGACCTTTACCATGGCGAACGTGATCGCGGCGATCGAGCGCCCCACGCTGATCATTGCCCACAACAAGACCCTGGCGGCCCAGCTCTTCGAGGAGTTCAAGGCATTCTTCCCGCACAACGCTGTTGAATACTTCGTCAGCTACTACGACTACTATCAGCCGGAGGCGTACCTGCCCGTCACCGACACCTTCATCGAGAAGGATTCGATGATCAACGATCAGATCGACAAGCTGCGCCATTCGGCAACACGGTCGCTGCTGGAGCGGCGTGACGTGGTCATCGTAGCCTCCGTCTCGTGCATCTACGGTCTGGGTTCTCCTGAAGCCTATTATGGGATGATGGTCTTCCTGGAGCGTGGCGGCCATTGTAATCGGGAGGCGATGCTCCGAAAGCTGGTGGAGATCCAGTATCAGCGGAACGAGTACGATCTGCACCGTGGAACCTTCAGGGTTCGAGGGGACGTAGTGGAGATCTTCCCGGCCTATGCCGACACGGTGGTTCGGGTAGAGCTGTTCGGCGACGAGGTGGAAGGGTTGTGGGAGGTGGACCCGGTGACGGGCGAGCGGGTCCAGGGGCTGTATCGGGTACCGATCTATCCGGCCACGCATTATGTCACCCCCCACGACCGTCGAGAGGCAGCCTTTGCCGCGATTCTCGAGGAGCTGAATGCGCAGGTGGCGTCGTTCGAGAAGACCGGGAAGTTGCTTGAGGCGCAGCGGCTGAGGCAGCGCGCCGCCTTCGACCTGGAGATGATGCGGGAGGTCGGGAGTTGCAAGGGGATCGAGAACTATTCGCGCCACCTGTCGGGTCGGGCCGTGGGCGAGCCGCCTCCCACGTTGATGGACTACCTGCCGAAGGATGCCCTGGTGATGATTGATGAGTCCCATCAGACGATTCCGCAGATCCGCGGCATGTATCACGGCGATCGCTCGCGCAAGCAGACGCTGGTTGAGTACGGGTTCCGCCTGCCGTCCGCCCTGGACAATCGACCGTTCACGTTCGAGGAGTTTGAGTGCGCGGTGCACCAGGTCATCTACGTATCGGCCACGCCCGGCCCCTACGAACTGACGAAGGTCAAGGGAGAGATTGTGGAGCAGATTATCCGCCCCACCGGTCTGATCGATCCTGAGATTCAGGTTCGACCGATCCGCGGGCAGATCGATGATCTGATCGGCGAGATCCGAGCGGTCACCGCGAGAGGCCATCGAGTCCTGATCACGACGCTGACCAAGCGGATGGCCGAGAACCTGACCGACTATCTCGCCGAGGTCGGGATTAAGGTCCGCTATCTGCACTCCGACATCGATACGCTGGAGCGGAGTGAGATCATCCGCGAACTGAGACTCGGGAATTTCGATGTGCTGGTGGGGATCAACCTGTTGCGGGAAGGGCTGGACATCCCGGAGGTGGCGCTGGTGGCCATCCTGGATGCCGACAAGGAGGGATTCCTGCGCTCCTCCGGTTCCCTCATTCAGACGATCGGCCGCGCCGCCAGGAACGTCGAGGGGCGGGTGGTGCTGTATGCGGATACCATCACTGATTCGATGAAGCGCGCCATCGACGAGACTGAGCGGCGACGCGAGCGTCAGATGGCCTATAACCGTGAATACGGCATCACGCCGGAGAGCATCAAGAAATCGATCTCTGATGTCCTCTCGAGCGTCTGCGAGAAGGATTACTATACCGTTCCGGCGACGCCCGAGATCGAGGATGCCGGCCGTGCCACACAGGAAGAGCTACCGGCCTATATCGAGCAGTTGGAGAAAGAGATGCGGGCGGCGTCGAAGCGGCTCGAGTTCGAGCGGGCGGCGGAGCTTCGGGATCGCATCCGGGAGTTGGAGAAGCGCCGCCTCGGCGTTGTCGAGGGGTAGCGGGGACTGGAGGGGAGAGGCTGGTCGGAGCGCGGCGCGGCAGACGACCGGGTACTCAGACGAAAGGGATTCCTGTCTGCATGGACAGGGCGTTGAGAGGCTGTGGCTCTCAGAGACAACAGGAGGGAGCGAGAATGAAAGGCAAAGTGAAGTGGTTCAATGTGACGAAGCGGTTTGGATTCGTCGTGCGGGACGATGGAGGGCAGGATGCGTTTGTCCACGCGAGTGACGTGGAGGGAGGCGCGACTCTGAGGGAAAACGACACGGTCGAGTTTGACCTGGGTCAGGATGATCGCGGCCGCGCGAAGGCGGTCCGGGTCCGGGTTCTTCACGAGTAATCACCCAGACCATTCTTATCTGAACGAGCATCTGCTCAGATTGAACCGAGAGGTCTGTTGAGCGTAGGTGGCTCAACTGGGCGCTCTTTCTTTCTCCCGAGTGGTGTTGGCTCAACCATGTGAAGCGCCGTCGCCAACTCTGGCGGCAGCGGGGCGTCGAACTCCATCCTCTTGGATCCTCACCTCAAATCCCCCACTTTCCTTTTGACTCCTCGCCCCCCCTGTGCCAGAATTCGACGGATAACAACATACCAGGAGAGTACTGTATGCATCATTTCCAGTATCGCGACGATCATCTTATGTGCGAAGAGGTGCCGATCGAGCGGATCGCTCAGGAGGTCGGCACTCCGTTCTATCTGTATAGCCACGCGACGCTGACGCACCACTTCCAGACCTTTGACCAGGCGTTTGCCGACATCCCCCACCTGGTCTGTTTCGCGATGAAGGCCAACTCCAACGGCGCGACCCTGAAGATCTTCGCAGATCTTGGAAGCGGAGCCGATGTCGTATCGGGAGGGGAACTGTACCGTGCGTTACGGGCCGGTATCCCGCCCAGCCGGATCGTCTTCGCGGGCGTGGGCAAGACCCGCGAAGAGATGGAGTTTGCCCTGAAGTCCGATATCCTGATGTTTAACGTGGAGTCTCCCCAGGAACTCCGCCTGCTGAACGACGTAGCTGGGGCCATGGGGACGAAGGCGAGGGTGGCGCTGCGGATCAACCCGGACGTCGATCCCAAGACGCATCCATATATATCCACCGGGCTGAAGAAGAGCAAGTTCGGCATCGACATCTCTCTGGCAATGGAGGAGTATCGGGTCGCCAGGGAACTGCGCCACATCGAGGTCGTCGGGGTCCATCAGCATATCGGGTCCCAGATCACCGAGATCGCGCCGTTTGTCGATAGTCTGGTGAAGATTGCCGGGTTGATCGCCGAACTGCGGGATCATGGCTTCGCGATCAAGTATCTCGATGTCGGCGGCGGGCTCGGGATCACCTACAAGGACGAAGATCCGCCTGTACCGCGGGTCTTCGCGGAGGCCATGATTGCGGTCATCAAGGATCTGGGCTGCACCATCGTCCTGGAGCCCGGACGGGTGATCGTCGGGAATGCGGGGGTCCTGGTGACGAGGGTGCTCTACAACAAGCGCACCCCAGCCAAGCATTTTATCGTGGTCGATGCCGGGATGAACGACCTGGTTCGCCCGAGTCTGTACGGCTCATTCCACTCCATCCTCCCCGCGCGGCGCGCGAAAGGGCGGGAAACGGTGGTGGCCGATGTAGTGGGTCCCGTCTGCGAATCGGGAGATTTTCTGGCCAAGGATCGGTCGATGCCGGTTCCTGAGCCGGGGGAGCTGCTGGTCGTGATGAGCGCCGGCGCCTATGGCCATACGATGTCATCCAACTATAACAGCCGACCCAGGCTGCCGGAGATCCTGGTAAAGGGCGATCGCACCTTCACGATCCGCGAGCGGGAAAGTTATGAAGATCTGATTCGAGGTGAGCGGCTCCCCGCAGATCTATAATTAAAGAACAGTACGAGGTACGAGTGCGAGGTATGAAATCCCCCCTCGCCCCCCCTTTATCAAAGGGGGGTTTGGGGGGATTTGGAGTGAGAGGTAAGGCAGAGGCAAGATGGACAAGCTGAGCTTTGTGAAGATGAGCGGGAGCGGGAACGATTTTATCATGGTCGACAACCGCGACGGTCGACTCGGTATCGAGCCTAGAACGCTGGCCGAGCGGCTCTGCCGGCGGCGGATCTCGGTTGGAGCCGATGGGCTGATCCTGGTTGAGTCTTCCTCGACAGCGGATTTCCGTATGCGCATCTTGAACGCCGACGGCAGCGAGGCGGAGATGTGCGGCAATGGCGGCCGCTGCGTGGCCCGGTTTGCCGAGATGCTGGGGATTGCCGGCCCGTACATGGCCTTTGAAACGCTGGCCGGGATCATCCGGGCCCAGGTGGACGGGTCCAGGGTGAAGCTTCAGACGAGTCAGCCGCAACAGATCCGCCTTCACCAATCGATCGAGGTGGATGGCGACTTGTGCGAGATCCACAGCATCAATACAGGCGTCCCGCACGCCGTCCTCTTTTGCGCGGAGCTGGAGGCGGTCCCGGTCCGAACGCTGGGACGCGCCATCAGGTTCCATCCGGCCTTTCAACCGGCGGGAACCAACGTCGATTTTGTCACGGTCCTTGACGGGCATACGCTGGCCATCCGGACCTATGAGCGCGGCGTCGAGGACGAGACGCTGGCCTGCGGTACGGGGACGATCGCCTCGGCGCTGGTCTCGGCCGCATTGGGACTGGTCTCGTCCCCGGTACAGGTACGGGTCAGGAGCGGCGAGACATTGACGGTGTCGTTTACCGGGACGGAGCCGGAATATCAGGAGGTCTTTTTCGAGGGGGAGGTCCGGCTGGTCTATCAGGGTGAACTGATGGCGGATGCCCTCAAGGAATAGTTTTCAGTTCGAAGTTTTTAGTTTCTAGTTCTTCACTCAAAACTAAGAACTCAAAACTTGAAACTGCACGGACGGGAGATCGCATGAAGCGGATGTTTCAGGGTTCGATGGTGGCGTTGGTGACCCCCTTCAAGAACGGACGGGTCGATGAGCCGGCCTTCCGTGAGTTGGTAGAGTTTCATATCAACAACGGCACCGATGTCCTGGTCCCGTGCGGGACGACAGGGGAGTCGCCGACGCTCAGCCATGATGAGCACAGGCGGGTCATCGAGCTGACGGTCGAGGCGGCAAACAGGCGCATTGCGGTCGTCGCCGGCACCGGCTCGAACAGCACGGCCGAAGCGATCGACCTGACCCGCTTTGCTCAACAGGCGGGAGCCGATGGCGCCCTCCTGGTCCTCCCTTATTACAACAAACCGACCCAGGCGGGTCTCATCGCGCACTGCCGGGCCGTTGCCGATGCGGCCGAGCTGCCGTTGATCCTCTACAACATCCCGGGTCGGACGGGGATCAACATGTTGCCGGAGACGCTGGCGGCGCTGGCAGACCATCCATACATCGTCGGCATGAAGGAGGCGACCGGCAACCTGGAACAGATGACCCAGGACATCGTGCTGTGCGGAGATAAACTCTCGTTTCTGTCGGGGGATGATACCTTGACGCTGCCGCTCCTGGCGGTAGGGGGGCGGGGTGTGATTTCGGTGGTGGCCAATATTGTGCCGCGCGATGTGGCCGACCTGACTCATGCGTTCCTGGGCGGCGACTGGAAACGCGCCAGGGAGATCCACCTCAAACTCTTCCCGCTCTGCCAGGCGATGTTCTGCGAGACCAACCCGATTCCGGTCAAGACCGCTATGGCGATTCTGGGGATGATTGGCGGTGAGCTTCGCCTGCCGCTCTGCCCGATGAGCGGGCCCAACCTGGACCGGCTCAAGACCGCCATGCGGGCCTACGGTCTGCTCTCGTGAACGCTCCTACACCCTTCAGCCTTCAGCCTTCAGCCTTGTTTGGTGGCCTTCGATGATACGTGCCGTTGTCTGTGGTGCGGCCGGGCGGATGGGCGGGCGAATCATCGCCATGATCCGTGAGGCAGATGATTTTACCTTGGTTGGGGCCGTCGAACAGCCGAACAGTACAAGCATCGGACAGGATGCCGGTGAGGTGGCGGGTATCGGCAAGCTGGGCGTTCCGGTTGTCGGCGATCTTGGCGCGGTGGTGAGTGAAGGGCAGGTAGTGATCGACTTTACTGCTCCGCAGGCTGCCATCAGTCATGTGGTGACCGCAGCCCAAGCAAAGGTTCCTGTCGTCGTTGGGACGACCGGGTTCAGCGCCGCCGATCTGAGCAGGATCAGGGAACACGGCTCGTCTGTGCCATGCGTGCTCTCGCCCAATATGAGCATCGGGGTGAATCTCGTATTCAAGGTCCTCGCTGAGGTGGCCTCGGTCCTGGGGGAAGGGTACGACATCGAGATCGTTGAGACCCACCACCGGCTTAAAAAGGACGCCCCGAGCGGAACCGCGTTGAAAATGGCGCAGGTCATCGCCGAGACGCTGGGTCGCGATCTGGACAGGGTGGGGGTCTACGGTCGAAAGGGTATGGTTGGCGCGCGGGGCAAGGAGGAGATCGCGATCCATGCGCTGCGGGCCGGCGACGTGGTCGGAGACCATACCGTGATCTTCGACGGCATGGGAGAGCGGATTGAGGTCACGCATCGGGCTCATAGTCGGGATAATTTTGCCCGCGGCGCCTTGCGCGCAGCCCGCTGGATCATCGGTCGGTCACCCGGCCTGTATGATATGCAGGATGTGCTGGGATTGCGAGAGCGTTCACAGGGACGCTGATCGCTGAACGCTGGAGGCTTCAACTATGCGAATTGTGCGATTCGTTGCCGGTAAGCAACTGCGGTACGGTGTGGTCGAGGATTCCGTCGTTCGGGAGATCGAGGGCGACATCTTCGGCAAGTTTGCCATGACGGACCGGACGCATTCGCTGAAGCGGATCAGGTTTCTTACGCCAACGGCACCATCAAAGATTGTAGGGGTAGGCCTGAACTATCGCGATCATGCCGAGGAGATGAAGCTGCAAACTCCGGATGAGCCGATCATCTTCTTGAAACCGTCGACTGCTACGCTCGCTCATTGTGGCCGGATCATTTATCCGAAGTCGTGCGGGCGGCTGGATTATGAGGCGGAGCTGGGGATCGTCGTGAAGCGGACCGCGAGGGCCGTGCCGGTCGAGAAGGCACATCGTTACATTCTGGGATATGTCTGCGTGAACGATGTGACGGCCAGAGACCTGCAGCGCCAGGACGGACAGTGGACCCGATCAAAATCGTTTGACACCTTCGCCCCGTTTGGCCCCTGGGTCGAGACCGACCTGGACCTTTCCGACGGCGTGATCCGGGCGCTCTTGAACGGTGTGGTCCGGCAGGAATCGAACATCAACAACCTCATCTTCGAGGTGCCGTACCTGATCCATTTTATCTCTTCGGTCATGACCCTCTATCCGGGCGATGTCATCACCACCGGTACCCCTTCGGGGATCGGTCCGATGCGGCCCGGCGATACGATCGAGATCGAGGTGGAAGGGATCGGCCGATTGAGTAACACAGTTATCGCTCAAAGCTGACAGTAAATTCAACAGGAGAAGACAGGCATGGGACATCCCTTTAGCGTGGCACAACGGCTGTCAAAGCTGCCGCCGTATCTCTTTGCAGAGATCGACCGCTTGAAGCAGGACGCAATCCGTCGCGGAATGGATATTATCAATCTGGGAATCGGCGACCCCGACCTGCCGACACCGTCGCACATCATCGCAAGGATGCAGGAGGCTGCGGCCGACCCGCGGCACCACCAGTATCCTTCATACGAGGGGATGCTGAGCTTTCGACAGGCGGTGGCCGACTGGTACAGCAAACGATTCGGTGTGACGCTTGATCCGCAGACCGAGGTGCTGAGCCTTATCGGTTCGAAAGAGGGGATCGGCCACATCCCTTTGGCGTTTGTCGATCCGGGCGACGTCGTCCTGGTTCCCGATCCCGGTTATCCGGTCTATCAGGCAGGAACCGTCTTTGCGGACGGGATCCCCTACTTCATGCCGCTCACGCGGGAACGGTCGTTCCTGCCGGACCTTGACGCGATCCCGTCTGAGGTTTTGAAGAAGGCTCGGATCCTGTTCCTGAACTACCCCAATAACCCCACCGCGGCTGTAGCATCCAGAGCCTTTTTTGCGGAGGCGGTCGCCTTTGCGCGCAGCCACCGTCTGATTCTCTGTCACGATGCGGCCTATTCCGAGATGGCGTACGACGGCTACCTTCCGGAAAGCCTCTTGTCGGTGGAGGGGGCGAAAGACGTGGCCATTGAGTACCATTCGCTTTCCAAGACGTACAACATGACCGGGTGGAGGGTCGGATTTGCGGTCGGATGCCGAGAGGTGCTGTCCGGCCTTGGCCGGATCAAGACGAACCTGGACTCCGGTGTCTTCCAGGCGGTGCAGGAGGCGGCTATCGCGGCGCTCAGCGGCCCGCAGGAGTGTGTTGAGGCGATGAGGGCCGTC
>JAHFDH010000002.1:3225-52843 GCA_023249055.1 Candidatus Methylomirabilota bacterium | reverse complement strand
ATCGGGTGCTTACCGAGCGCGATCTCGTATCCAGCGATGATGTGTTTTTTGCAGCCACCGGCATTACGGACGGCCTGTTGATGCAAGGCGTGCGATATGCGGACAGCGGCTCGACGACTCACTCGATCGTCATGCGCGGCAAGAGCCGGACCAGGCGCACGATTCAGGCAGAGCACGGCCCGAATGAACTCAAGACTGCCAAGTTGTGTCACGAGATGTAGAACAGGTAGAGGACATACAGAGACAGGAGGAAGGCA
The DNA here is from genome assembly GCA_023249055.1 of Candidatus Methylomirabilota bacterium. Classification (GTDB taxonomy): domain Bacteria; phylum Methylomirabilota; class Methylomirabilia; order Methylomirabilales; family Methylomirabilaceae; genus Methylomirabilis. The sequence goes on along the minus strand of JAHFDH010000002.1, from coordinate 52,586 downwards.
TGGCACTGGTTTCGATGCGACAGCTACTCGATCACGCCGCTGAGCGCGGATATGGCGTTCCCGCCTTTAACGTGAACAACATGGAACAGATTCAGGCCATCATGGAGGCGGCTCAAGAGGTAGACAGTCCTGTCATCATGCAGGCCTCCGCCGGCGCCCGCAAGTACGCCGGTGAACCGTTCCTCCGCCATCTGTTTCTGGCGGCGTCGGAGATGTATCCGGACATCCCGGTGGTAGTCCACCAGGATCATGGCGCGTCTCCAGCGGTCTGCATCGCCTCCATCCGCTCAGGTTTCAGCAGCGTCATGATGGACGGCTCGCTCCTGGCCGACGGCAAAACCCCGTCGTCGTATGAGTATAACGTTGCGACAACGGCTCATATTGCCGAGGTGGCGCACGCGATCGGCGTATCGGTGGAAGGAGAGCTCGGATGCCTGGGGTCGCTCGAAACCGGTACCGGTGAGAAGGAAGACAGCCACGGCGCCGAGGGGACGCTGTCCAGGGATCAACTCCTGACCGATCCCGAACAGGCTGCCCGGTTCGTCAAAGCAACCAAGGTCGATGCTCTGGCCATTGCCATCGGGACCAGCCACGGCGCCTACAAATTTTCCCAGAAGCCGAAGGGCGATGTCCTGGTGATGGAGCGGGTCAAAGAGATCCATGCACGCATCCCGGATACCCACCTGGTCATGCACGGTTCCTCCAGCGTGCCTCAGGAGTGGCTGAAGATCATCAGGGAGTTCGGCGGCGACATGCCGCAAACCTACGGGGTACCGATCGAGGAGATCCAGCTCGGGATCAAGCACGGCGTACGGAAGGTGAACATCGACACCGATCTGCGTCTGGCGGCAACCGGCGCTATTCGACGGGATCTGGCGCAGAACAAGAAGAACTTTGATCCGCGGAAGTTTTTGATCGCGGCCACCAAGGCGATGCGACAGATCTGCAAAGAGCGCTATGAACAGTTGGGGAGCGCCGGCCACGCGAGCAAGATCCGTCTGATCTCTCTGGATGATATGGCCCGCCGGTACGCCAAGGGCGAACTGGACCCGCGCGTCAACTAGCCCGTGACGACGTATAAGATCGCCCCGTCGATCCTGTCTGCCGACTTTGCCCGGCTGGGTGAAGAGGTTCGCGCCGCGGAGACGGCCGGCGCCGACTACATCCATGTGGACGTGATGGACAATCACTTCGTGCCCAACCTGACGATTGGGCCGCTTGTGGTGTCGGCCATCCGGCCCCACACCCGCAAGCCGCTGGATGTGCATCTGATGATCGAGCCCGTCGACGCCATCATCCCCGACTTTGCGAAGAGCGGCGCCGACATCATCACGGTCCATCCGGAGGCAACCCGCCATCTCGATCGTACTGTCCAGCTCATTAAGAGTGTGGGGTGTCGGGCAGGCGTTTCCCTCAACCCCGCGAGCCCCATTGCCTGGCTGGACTATGTGCTGGAGCGGCTGGATCTGGTGCTGGTGATGAGCGTCAATCCCGGCTTCGGTGGTCAGAGCTTCATCGATTATGTGCTGCCGAAGATTACGGCCATTCGTCGGCGCATTGACGCGATCGGAAAGGCGATCGATCTGGAGGTGGACGGCGGCGTAAAGGTGGAGAATGTCCGCCGCGTTGCGGAGGCTGGAGCCGACACCTTTGTGGCAGGCTCCGCCATCTTCGGGACCCCGGACTACGCGGCCACCATAGCCCGGTTTCGGAACGCCCTGAATAGCCCGAAGAGCAGTTGTTGACCCTTGCGTCGGTAGATTACAGGTCTGATGTGTCTTGCTTGCGGTTGAAATGGCTGTTCGGCTGCTGTATTGCCGTACTCGTGTGTGTCGGCCTTACTGCGTGTCAGACTGTTCCTATCACGGGCCGATCCCAACTCCTGTTGCTCTCGGAAGCGGATGAGATGCAGATGGGAATCCAATCCTACCGGGAGGTGGTGCAGAAGTCCAAACTCTCGACGGATCCTGCGGCCAACGACCTGGTCAAGCGCGTGGGGACTCGTATCGCGGCGGCTACCGGTCGGACAGACCTCCCGTGGGAGTTTGTGGTGATTGAGGATCGACAGGCGAATGCGTTTGCGCTCCCCGGAGGCAAGGTGGCGGTCTATACCGGCATCCTGCCCATCACCAAAGACGAGTCAGGCTTGGCGGCAGTCCTTGGGCATGAGGTCGCCCATGCCGTCGCACGGCACGGCGCCGAACGTATGAGCCAGAATCTACTGGTACAGGTGGGGCTGGCCGGTACCATGGCAGCCTTCTCCAAGGGCGATCCGAAGACCGTCCAGTCGGTGAGCGCCTTGCTGGGCGCCGGTGCGGCTGTGGGACTGATGCTCCCCTGGAGTCGCTCCCAGGAATCCGAGGCCGACCATCTGGGACTCATTTATATGGCCAAGGCGGGCTACAACCCCAGCGCAGCCCGCGACCTGTGGATCCGTATGGCTGAGGCATCCAAAGGCCATGACCGTCCTCCCGAGTTCCTCTCGACTCACCCGTCGGAAACGACCCGCATCGAGCAGATCGAAGCGTGGCTCCCCGAGGCGTCGCAGTATTATCGCGGAACCCCAGGCACGCGATAACGGCCCGCGAATCTCTTCTGACGTTCTCGTCTTTGCAATGAGTGAGGTGATGATGGCCCAGACTCGTAGTCGAGGCGATATCCCGATTGCGGCACTTCTGAAAGAGAGACGAAAGTTCAAGCCGCCGAAGGCGTTCGCCAAGCGCGCGGTGGTCAATACGCCGTCCGTCTATAAGGAGGCGGCAAAAGATTCAGTCCGGTTCTGGGAGCGCCAGGCCAAGGCGCTTGACTGGTTCAAGCCGTGGAAGCAGGCGCTGCAATGGAAGGCGCCGCACGCCAAGTGGTTTTGTGGCGGGAAGCTCAACGTTGCCTACAACTGTCTCGATCGCCATGTGAACGGTCCGTTGCGCACCAAGGCCGCCCTTATCTGGGAGGGGGAACCCGGCGACACGCGGACCTTCACCTACTGGGATCTGTATCGGGAGGTCAACCGCTTCGCGGCGGCTCTTAAGCGGCACGGAGTCAAGAAAGGGGATCGGATCACCATCTATATGCCGATGATTCCGGAGGTCGCCATCGCGATGCTGGCGTGTGCGCGCATCGGCGCGCCCCACAGCGTCATCTTCGGCGGCTTCTCGCCGGAGGCGGTCCGGGATCGCATCCTCGACGCCGACTCGGCCCTCGTGATTACGGCCGACGGCGGCTATCGTCGCGGCGCAGTGGTACCCCTCAAGAAGAATACCGACATCGCACTCAAGGCGTGTCCAGGGGTCAAGACGGTGGTCGTCGTGAAGCGGACCGGACAGACGATAGAGATGGAGCCGGGCCGGGATATCTGGTGGACCGATTTCATCAAGGATGCGCCGGCTACGTGCGCCCCCGAGACTATGGACGCCGAGGATATGCTCTTTCTCCTCTACACCTCCGGCTCAACCGGCAAACCGAAGGGGATTATCCATACGACGGGCGGCTACCTGACCGGAGTGGTTGCCACACACAAGTGGGTCTTCGATCTCCAGGACAACGATGTCTACTGGTGCACCGCCGACGTAGGCTGGGTCACGGGTCATTCATACGTTGTCTACGGGCCGCTGGCCAATGGGGCCACCACCGTCATGTACGAGGGGACCCCGGACTACCCTGACAAAGATCGCTTCTGGCGCATCATCGAGAAGCATGGAATCACGATCTGCTACACGGCGCCGACGGCTATCCGCACCTTTATGAAGTGGGGTGAAGAGTATCCGAACCGCTGTGATCTCTCCAGCCTTCGCCTGCTCGGCAGCGTCGGCGAGCCGATCAATCCGGAGGCGTGGGTCTGGTACTGGCAGGTGATCGGCGGCGGCCGCTGCCCGGTGGTGGACACCTGGTGGCAGACGGAAACCGGCCACATCCTGATTACGCCGCTGCCGGGGATTACGACGCTCAAGCCCGGTTCGGCTGCCCGCCCATTCCCAGGGATCGACGCTGAGGTCGTGGATGAGAACGGCAAGCCCGCCGCGACCGGCTACCTCGTGCTTCGTCAGCCCTGGCCGGGCATGCTCCGCGGGATATGGAACGATTCGGATCGCTTCGTCAAGGAGTACTGGTCGAAATATAAGGGTATCTACTTCACCGGTGACGGGGCCAGTCGAGACAAGGATGGCGATTTCTGGCTGCTGGGTCGCGTCGATGACGTGATGAACGTCTCCGGACATCGTGTGTCTACGGCAGAGGTGGAGTCCGCCCTCGTGGATCACGCTGCCGTGGCTGAGGCGGCCGTGATTGGCCGTACCCACGAGATCAAGGGGCAGGCCATCGCCGCCTTCGTGACCATCCGGGACGGTATCAGGCCCACGCCAGAGCTCCAGGCGGAGGTCAAGGCGCACGTCGTCAAGAAGATTGGCGCCTTCGCCAGGCCGGACGACCTGATCTTTACGGCTGAGCTGCCCAAAACCCGGAGCGGCAAGATCATGCGCCGCCTGCTTCGCGACATTGCCGAAGGCCGGGCGTTGGGTGACACCACCACACTGGCGGACGCCAATGTGGTGGCCGAGCTCAAGGCCAAATACGAAGAGCAGTAGCGCTCAGCAGCCGATAGACAGACCTGGAATCACTTGCGTGTCCAGGTGCCGTTCGGATGCTGGATCCACCAGCCTGGGTGAGCTGCCTCGCGACGGATCGATGCAAAGGTTTCGGAGGCCTGCGACTTCACCCTCGCCAGGTTCGCCGAGGTTCCCTCTTGCCGGGTGAGTTTCAGGATCGCCTTGGCCATCCCGTTGATCACGACCTCCCGGTCGTTGTTCTCTTCCCGCAGCAGCGCCGTTTCCGCATCTCCCACCTGGGGAGGATTCGCGCGTAACACTGCCTTCCCATCGTTCGCCTCGCCCGCCAACCCGCGCTCTCGAAGCTGGTTCATCCGGGGGAGCCGCTGGCCGATCCCTTTATAGGCAGCGACCACCTCGGGATAGCCTTTAATCTCCTCGGTAATTCGCCGCGAGAGATCCTCCTGCGCCATCGCCTCGGTTACCAGCGTCACTCGCGAAGCACGGATCACGGCCAGCAGTGATTGGCGATCTTGCCGAAGGTCTGATCGTGGCGACTCCGCCGGCGGTTCTTGCTGCTCCTTCTTCGGTGTTTGCAGCAACTCCTCCTCAAGCGACTTGTAGGCCGATTTGACGTCCTTTTCAGGAAAATAGATGTTGACGGTAATGTTGGCGCATGCGGCAAAGCTGAGTAACGCGCTTACGGTACACATGGCAAACAGTCCTCGGTAGTTACGCATCCACGATCTCCTTCCGGTTACGGTCTTTACCGACTGCCGTTCAGTTGTTTGACGTGGCCGAGGCTCTCATTCGATCGATCGCCTCACGGATGCTCTCCATCAGGTGGGTCAACCCGATCTTGTTGAAGGTGGGCGAGACGCGAACATCCAGATCCTTCCAGCCCAGCGCTGTGTGGGAGATCTCCAACTCATGGAAGATCAGATCGCCGGCGTTCAAGCCCACATCCAGTACGCCGCGGTCATAGCGGCGGGCGACCCCAAACGGGCTGAAATATCGTATTCGCTGTCCCGCCAACTGCTCGATCAGAGCGCGGCTGATCTTCCGTCCCTCTTGCAGGGAACCGACAGTCCAGAATCGTGCATTGCCTTGCGCTTGCCCGAGAGCAAAGCCCGGGATCCGGAGATCTGCCATCCCGTTGATCCGACCGCTAATATACCCCTGAAATGACCGAAAGGCATCACAAATTGCGCGCAGACTGAGTCCTTCAGTGAGGACGGTCAACTCGATCCCCCCTCCCAGCGGCTCGACCGTTCCCCAGCCGCTCCACCGCCCGCCCCAGGCGTCAAACGTCAACCGCTGTATGGCGACCTGATGTTCGGATGGGGCGAGGGCGACCCTGATATCACGGAGTTCGATCGGATCGTAGTTCAACGAGGTGATGGTCAGCGAGTCGGGGACCTTGATCGACGTTTTGGACAACTGCTCTACCGCTGTCTGATATTCCCGTTCTGAGAGGCGGCGTCCGCCAATCTGCTCCGAGGGCGACGCGCGATCGGCGGCGAACGTCGAACCCCGACCGAACCGGCCGCGCAGCGGGATAACGCCGGTTGCCGCATTCAGGCGGAAGAATTGTGATTCTATGCTGACGTTCCGCAGGGCGAGCGCCCCATGGTAGTTCTGGCCGATAAGTTCCAGATCGGTCTGAAGCTGACCGGCGAGGCGAGTTGCCTGAGGTTCGCCCCCCGTCAGGGCGGCGACCGTCGAATGAAGCGTTGAGGCCTCCGTCCATGGGACGGAGAGGTGAAAGCGGGAGACGCTGGAACCGTCATGGCCCAGCGGCAAGCTGCCCGTGAGGTTGAATGCGAATCCCCCATCTCCGTGAAAAGTTGTCTTGGGGATCGTCAGCAGGCCCTTATCGAGGGTGAAGGGAATTGATCCCTGGAATCTCATGAGCGGCGGGGTCGGCTTCGTCGTGTTCCGCGCCAGACTGAGCGCGAGATCGTGAATCATGATCCTGCCGTCGGCAACGAGCGACTGCGATCCGCCGAATGCGGCATCGACCGAGAGTTCGGCGTTGAGCGTGATGCCGTGCGCCTGGTCCGTTTGTTCGGTAGAGGCAAGCAGCAATTGCGGGCGGAGGCCGCGCGCCGAAAGCGCAAGGCGTATCTCCCGCATGGGCCTATTTCTCAACAGCGAGGCATGGCCCTGAATGGCTCCATCACCGACAGCGGCCTGAAACTCGGGAAGTCGAATCTGGTCAGGGCTGAGTTCGAATCCGGCTCGAAACGCGCGCAGACGTCGACCGGCGAGGTCGGCCTGTTCGATGGCAAGTGTTCCTGCAAGGCTACGTCCCGACATCTCGACTCCCTGGATGGCAATCCGGGCGCGCTGCAGGATGGCCGCATCGTTCATGGCGGCTGCGCGGAGGCGTGCCGATCGGCTCGCGATCTCTATCTTCCATGGGCGCCCGGCGCCCGGCCACCAGACGGAGATTGAGGGATCGACAACTTTTGTGATCGAGACAGTCCTGCCGGCCACATGGGAAAGTTGCGCGAGAAGGGTCGGCTCGATCTTGAACTCGGTTGTCGTGACGGTGAGATTCTCACGTCCCCACCGCTGTCCGCTCCCCCTCGCCCTGACGGACATTCCTGCGATCGATGCGTGCAGCGCCTCCGCGGTTACGTCACCGGTTACCGGATCGACGCTGAGAGAGGCTTGAAGCGAGGGAGCGCCGTACTGCTGTCCAAGCAGCTCAAGCGCTTTACCGTATACCCCAGCCTGCAGCCGGAGCCTGTTGTCCGTACGGTAAAGACTGAGATCTCCGGTCAACTCAACAATCCGAGACTGTTGGGCGGGGAACTCCAGCCCATCGACCTTGAACATAGCCGCAACCTGCCCAACGGGCAGGTCTGGCCAACGGCCCTGCAGCGTCGTCGGTCTGCCTTCCGCTATCCCGGTAAGGCCGGAAAGCCAAGGGACCGAGAGCTGGCGAGCCAATACCCCGAGATCCGCCCGCCACGCGGCGACAGTTAACGTATAAGCCGGTGGCCAGTTCGCATATCGAATGGCGGCCTTCCCGCGCGCCAGCGCCCCATCCGCCTCGAACGACCATTCGGGAATGGTGATGGTGCGATCCGGATGATTGAGGCGAAATCGTAAGGCAGCCTGAGCCGTCAATAAGCGTAATATGCCGGGTGGGGTCGCTTCTCCGGCCTGGCTCAGGGCATGCTCCTGGACCTGCGCCACGATCTGCCCTTCAAGCGTATTCCTCAGGGCGCCGTTGATCCGAATCGATCGTCCGCCGACGGTGGCTTGTGCCTGCGCCTCAAACAGCAAAGGAGCCTGCTTCGGCTCAAGCGAGATATTCAGATCGGTCACCTGATGGGCGCGGAACTGAAGCATGCCGCCGGTGACAGAGACCTGTGGGAACTGCGATGGGGCAGGCTGGGCAGCGGGTTGCAAATGTTGCTGCGCCTCCTGAACCAACGCCAGGAGATTCCATCGGTTGTCGTCGAGTTGTCTGAGCAACAGCTCGGGGTTCTCGATCCGCACGTCGGTCGGCATGACCTGACGCGTGAAGATCAGTCCCGGAATGTTCAGTGTGGCGGCGAGATGCTTCACCCGGAGCGCCACACTGCGGCCATCCGGGTCAAACAGAATGAGATGGCTGATGACAATATCCGCGGTCATGTTCGGGTGGGGGCGGATGTTGGCCTGCCCGACGGTGCAGCGAATCCCGTACGGCGCGCAGGCGAACCGCTGGATGAGTGTGGGGAGAAAGAGCGTGAGTAGAAGCAGGCCGACGACGACCGCGGTCGCCAGTCCCAGCAGCAGAACGATCAGCGTCGATTTAAGCTTTCTCAATGGGGACATTCTCCGGGTGAAAGGGAAATATCTGACTGCGGCACAACGATACGCAATGAGCGCGAGAAAAGGCAAGCAAATCTCATTGCTGAGCCAGTTTATCCGGGATGATTACCCAGGTGCGATCGTTCCACTCATAGGGTCTAATTTCTGTTGACAGTGCATCGGTAGTTGTTTTAGTCGTAAACCTGTGCGACAATTCTGTGTCAATAAAGATAAAATTAGCATATGGGCACATTTCAATACACCGCCACTGATCGCACTGCGAAGATCATCCGGGGCAGCATGGAGGCCGCCGATGAGCGGGCGGTCGTGTCTTGGCTCCGGGCCAACGGCTACTATCCGATCAAGGTCGGGCAGCCAAGCGGCGCGACGGAGGCCAGACTTGGCGTCGTTCGAAACCCGACGGCGTTCGGCAGGGGGCCGTCCGCCCAGGATGTTCTGGCGTTTACGCAACAGCTCGCGACGTTGCTCGATGCCGGAATGGAGCTGGATCGTAGCATGGCGATCCTGCTGGATCTGACCGACAACCAGCGGTTCCGGTCGATTCTCCGCGGCATCCTGACCGACATCCAGACGGGCAGTTCGTTTGCCGACAGTCTGGCAAAACATCCGCGGCTGTTTTCGCGGCTCTACGTCAACATGGTGAAGGCGGGAGAAGCGAGCGGTGTGTTGGAGATGATCCTTGCGCGGCTGGGCGGATTCCTGGAGCGGTCGAAGGCGGTCCGGGACGAGGTGACCTCAGCCCTGATTTACCCGGCATTGCTGCTCTTCGTTGGCGGCGGGGCGGTAGTCGTGATGATGAACTTCGTCATTCCACGATTTGCGCAGATCTTTGCCGACACCAAGCAGCTCATGCCGCTGCCGACCAGGATTCTCTTGGCGATCAGCGGGTTCACTACCGGTTATTGGTGGATATTCATCGGACTTATCGTCGTGGGCTGGATCTCGCTTCGAGCATATCTGCAGACTGAGCAGGGGCGAGTACGGTGGGACGAGTGGAAGCTGGCGCTACCGCTCTTTGGCAGCCTGATTCGGGAAATCGAGGTCTCCCGCTTTGCTCGGACGTTCGGGACCCTTCTCCAAAGCGGAGTTCCGGTCCTGAACGCCGTATCTATTGTTAGGGAGACGGTGACCAACCGAGTGATCGCCGGCGCGATGTCCAGGCTGCAGGAGGGGGTGAAACGGGGCGAAGGGATCAGCGGCCCGCTGCGGGCAACCGCCGCCTTTCCTTCTTTTTCTATCCATATGGCCAGGGTGGGGGAGGAGACTGGAAGGCTCGAAGAGATGCTGATCAAGGTGGCCGACACATACGATGAGCGTGTACGGCGGACGGTCAAGCGCCTGACATCACTGCTGGAGCCTGTCCTAATCCTTTCTCTTGGGCTTATTGTCGGGTTCATCGTGTTGTCAATGCTGCTCGCCATCTTCAGTATCAATGAGCTTCCGGTATAATCGGTCTGAGTGTCGGATTTCAAGCGACCGGCACAGAGGAGGGGCAACGTTGTCCATCAACCAGCATAAGGAGACGCAGCTTTTGCGGGACACATCGATATCATCCGGGTTCGTGGAGGACACATTACTATCGAATAGCTTCCATCAGCAGCCCAAAATCCGACACCCAAAATCCGACATCCAAAATCGGGAAATCCGCCGTCCGGCGGGTTTCACGCTCATCGAGCTGCTGGTAGTCATCATCATCATTGGGCTGCTGGCGGCCCTCGTGGGCCCCAAGCTCTTTGGCAGGGTGGGCAAGGGAAAACAGGCGGCGGCTCAGGCTCAGATTGAGCTGTTCGGCGCTGCCCTGGATAACTTTCGGCTCGACGTTGGCCGCTATCCCACCAGCGAGGAAGGGTTGAACGTCCTGCTGGTCAACCCTGGCGCGGTGGAGAACTGGGATGGACCGTACTTGAAAAAGCAGGAGATCCCTCCGGATCCCTGGGGGCATACGTATGTCTACAAATCGCCCGGTGAGCATGGGGATTACGACATTCTCTCCTACGGCGGAGACGGCGTTGCCGGCGGCGAGGGAGAGAATCAGGATGTCGTAAGTTGGCAGGGCATCAAACGGGCAGGGGCCGGGGAGAGGGTTGAATAGGAAAGCGGGCTTCACACTTCTCGAACTCACCGTCGTTCTTTTTATTCTTACCTTGGCAGTTGCGTTGATCGCTCCGAGCCTCGGGCGTCCGTTCGGGCAACTCCGGCTGCAAGCTGCCTCCAAAGATCTCGCCGCGCTCTGTCGCTTTGCAAGGACGCAGGCCATCAGCCAGCAAGGCGTGGTGGAGGTCGTGCTGGACCGACAGACTAATGCGTACTGGCTGCGCGGACCTGAATGGCTCATCAGTCGGCTGAGCGGCATCGAGCACGTGAATACGGCAGAAAATCCTGAGCAGCCATGGGAGGCTCGATGGCGGCAGGCCCGAGTGCGTGCACTGCCTAGTGGCGTCACCCTCAAGTCGGTTGTCCTCAACACAGGCCCGCTCCGCGAGGATGAGCGAGGCGCAATGGCCTTCTTTCCCAACGGCAGTTCGACAGGCGGGGAGGTGTGGCTGTCGAATGAGAAAGGGCGGGGATACCGGATTGTCGTAGACCCTTCGATCGGGCGTGTTCGCATCAACGCCGCCGAAAGCATATGAAAATGATGGTAGATCATATATGTTGGATCCTGCACCCGAGACCCAGGACCGCATCCCCAGTCCCCAAGACCCAACTGCACTCTTCAGGCCCTGGATTTACGTTGCTCGAGGTGGTCATTGCGCTGGCTATCCTCGGCGTGACCTTCGCCTTAGCCATGGAATTGCTTGCAAACGGCGTGCGTTCGGCTAAAGCATCCGAGGATTACACTGAGGCTGTCCTGCTGGGTCGCCAAAAGCTGGCCGAGACCGTCGTGACGTTTCCGCTTAGAGAAACAACAAGTGGCGGGGAGTTCGGCAGCGGATTCCGTTGGACCTCGGAGGTCCGACCCCTTCCTCAAAGGGAAGAGCTGCCTGCTCAACTGTACCAGGTGCGGATTCGTGTCATATGGCCTGGCCGCAGCGGAGAGAAATCTCTAGACCTGTACACACAGAGAATGGCAGTGGATGAGAAGAAACTGGGGCAGATCCGTGTCCGTAAGTAGGGCGAATATGACAGCGAAACGATCTGGCAACGCCGGTTTTACGCTGCTCGAACTGCTGATTTCCATGACGATCCTTGTGCTTATCTTTGTAGCGATTCTCGGCGCACTCCAGGTTGGGAGCAGGTCGTGGGAAGGCGGGGAGCAGCGGGCGGAGCAGAATCAGCGAACTCGGAGCCTCGTTGATCTCCTCGCGCGGGAATTGATGATGCTCTATCCGTTGCGCGTCAAGGAAGAGGATAAAGACATCATCGTATTTCGGGGCACCGCCGATTCCCTATCCTTTGCGACGCTCCCTCAAAGCTATGGGGCTGAGCCGTTCAGTCACATGATTCCGATCGTGACGTACTCCGTACAACTCGATCGTGGATTAGTGGCGACGACGAGCTATCCGTTGGCGGGACGCGGAGGAGCGTTTGACGCGACGACCGGCCAGACGACAACGCTGGATGATCGGGTCCTGGAGGCCCGCTTTCGCTATCTGGTTCCGGAGGGAAAGCCTGAGGAGAGGCTTACCCCGATCTGGCGGGACTCCTGGGATCCTTCACGAGATACCTCGGCGATACTCCCCTCTCCGGCGGTGAGACCCGGTGGCGCTCAACGGCCTCTGCGAGGCTCAGAGCGATTGCCGTTGGCTGTGGAAATCACGCTGACGATCCGGCAGCCAAGGCGGCAGGGAACCCGCGATCTGATCCTCCCGCCGTTGGTATTTCCAGTCCAAATGGGGCAGACGCTATGAAAAAGGGTGGGGAGCGCGGGCTGGCGCTTATGGTGGTCCTCTGGATTCTGGCGCTTCTGGGCGTAATGTTCGGAACGTTCACATTTTCCATGCGGACGGAGCTCGCCGCCGCCAGCAACTTCAGAGAGGAGGCTATGGCCTACCACCTGGCCGAGGCCGGAATCTATCAGGCGGCTGCCGAGCTTATTAACGCCGATCAGAACGTCCCGCCCGGCATGAGCGGCTATGACGTCGTCCTGGCGCGATGGCGCGCCGATCCGACTGCGTACCAGAATGTCCCCCTTGGGCCCGGCAACTATTGGGTGACGCTTGCCGACGAGGAGGCCAAGATTGCTATCAACGCCCCCATGAATCCAGTCAACGACGCGGTGCTTCGCCGGCTGTTGTCGAACGCTGGGGTGACCGATGAGAGGCTCCTCTCAACGATCGTCGATTCGATTCAGGACTGGCGGGACCCTGACAATTTCCATCGCCTCAACGGCGCCGAGGACGACTATTATCTTGCGTTGCCTACTCCGTATCGGGCGAAGAACGCGGATTTCGACTCGATCGACGAATTGCTGCTGGTGAAGGGGATGACGCCCGAGATCCTGTACGGCAATATCGACAGTCCACAGCGGCAGAAGGAGCTGGAGTCGACGCCCCCCTGGGAGCGGCAGCTCGGGCCGGGCGAGCACCTTGGAATCGCCCGTTCGCTCACGGTGTTCGGGACGGGAAAGGTCAATATGAAGGCGGCGAGCCCTGATGTCTTGATGGCGCTTGGGCTTACGGCGGCCGAAACCAAGGCCGTCCTCGACCGACGAGCGCTAGGTCAGATCGGCGATCTTGGAGCGCTTGGCGCTCTGTTGACGTCCATCTCCGGCGGGGGCCGACAAGGCTTCGAGGTGGTCAGGGCAGGCCAGCCGGGCGCTGCCGCCCCACAGCAGGTTATGGCCGGCGCTTCGACGTCGTCCAAGACGTTCTATGTTGAATCCAGGGGGCAGGTAACCGGCTCCAGAATCATCAGCCGAATCGGCGCAGTCCTGCGCAATGACGGGACCCCAGGCCGGCCGAAATTCTCGATCCGGCTTTGGAGTCTGGACCCAAGGCAGGGCGCATGATCACGCTGAACGAGTTGATCCCACGACCGAAAATCGGCTTGGGTATCGATATCCGAGGCGGCCTGCTGTGCCATGCCCTGTTAAGCAAAGTATTCGGGCGGATTCACCTGCTCGATTGGGGTATCGATGAGCTGCCGGCCGAAGAGAAGGATGCTCCAGAAGTCCTTAAGGAGAAACTGGCGGGTCTCATGGCGCGGCTGCCAAGGCGTCCTGTTTCCATAGCGGCAGGCTTACCGCGACGTGTTGTTACCATGCGCTCGGTAAACATGCCGGCGGTGGGGGATGAGGAGTTGAAGGGGATCCTGGACTACGAGGTTGAACGACACGTTCCCTTCCCTCCGGAGGAGGTCCGCTACGACTTCCAGGTGCTTGAACGCGATGCCGAGAAAGCCACAGTACTGTTGGCCGCGGCTAGAAAAGATGAGATTGATCGGCGCCTCGCCCTGCTGCAAGAGGCGGGGATCAAGCCGACCGCCCTTGGTGTCTCGACGTTCGCATCGGTCAACACCCTCCTCTACAATCAGGAGCGGGGCGCCGAGCCCCTGAGCGCCATCATCGATCTGCGGGACGGAGAGGCCGAGTTAGGTCTGGCGCAGAAGGGAATTCTGCGATCCGCCAGATACGTGACCCTCGGCCAGTCCGCACCCCTTGATGTGCTGGTGCCTGAGATCTTTGCCCTGCTCGCGCCCCTCGAAGTCAACGGCGGGCAGCGGGTAGGCCGAATCTCGGTTTCCGGCACGGGCGCCGGCAGGGGCGACCTGTTGCACCACTTGGCCGAGCGGACCGGTCTTGCGACGGAGTTTCTCCACCCCTTCCGACGGATCAATGCACACGGTGTGGATCCACAGGTGGCCCATTCGCTCGGCGCGGCTGTAGGGCTTGCGCTGCATGGTCTCGTCCCGCTTCCGCTCGACATCGACCTCCTGCCCAAAGAGCTGGCGCCCCCTCGCCGTGATCCAAGCCTCGCGATGGCGCTTCGGCTGACGACGCTCATCGTGGTATTGGGCCTCGCCTATCTGGTGAACGGCGCGATCCGTGAGCGCCGAGCGCTCGCCGATCTGACCGCCAAGCTTCACCAGGTGCAGACCGAGGCGGCCAGGGTAGAACAGCTCAAGGGGGAAGTCGGCACGCTCGCCGGTCAGATCGCCACCCTGCAGACTATTGACCAGGAAGAGACCAGGAAGCTGGACGTGCTGCGCGAACTGGTTCAGATCTTGCCGAAAGGCGTGGTGCTCACACTGTTCTCGGTTGAGAAACGGGAAGCCCGAATTGGCGGCACGATCACCGGCTCTGCTTCCGATCTGATCTCAATTCTGGAGCAGTCGCCCGTCTTCGAAAACGCCCAGTTCACGTCGCCCGTGGCGCAGCGGGGCGCTGACGGGCAAGAATTTCAGATCAAGGCGCTGCTCGAGGCCGGACAAGAGAAGCAGCCATGACCATCTCCTCCCGTGAGCGCAAGTTTCTCGTGGCAGCCGGAGTTGTGCTGGTCGCGTTTCTTATCATCAACTACGCTGTCGTCCCGGCTATTTCAAGCCAGATACAGGTTCGAAGCGAATATCGGGAACAGCTTGAAGCTCTTGAGCGCTTCCAGCTGGTTGTCGAAAGCAAGAGACGGTATGAGAAGAAGTTCGCGGAGGCTGAAGCGCTGTTTAACCACTTGCAACAGCGGCTGTTGTCCGGGGAGAAGCTGACGCTGGCCGCGGCCGATCTTCAGACGATGCTACACAAGGCGGCCGGCGAAAGCGGGGTCACCATCGTGAGTGAAAGTATTCACGCGCCAAAAAAGACAGAAGGGTTCACGCAGGTCGCCGTAGAACTCTCCTTGAACGCCGATTTGAAGAAACTTCGCGACTTCCTGTATAAAGTCGAAAGCGCTGGAAAGCTGCTCACGGTACCCAAGCTCCAGATAAACGCCTCCTTCCCCAGGCCTGGCGCGGAGCTTCAGGTGACCCTCGTGGTCAGCGGATACACCATGGGGCTGGAGGAAAAAGGTTCCGGTGCTTAGACCGCTACGGATGTTGAATCTTCTCCTGGGCCTTGTTGCGGTGCTGATCGGCGTCGCCTTGGCGAAGACGTGGGTCGCCCCGGTCGCCCCGGTCCCGAGTCCGGCCGTCACGAAGCCGTCGCAAGAGGGGGAGGCGCTCGCCTATAACCCAACCCCCCGCCCGCCTCTGACGCAGTTCGAGGTGTTGCTGGAAAGGAATCCGTTCAAGCAGCCGCCTCCAGTGCCCGTCGGATCGCGAGGTTCTGCGCCTCCGCCCCCGCTTCCGGCGCTGGTGGGCACCATCCTGGTCGATTCTGAGCGCCGCGCGATCCTGAGCGACAAAGGGAAATCGAGCCTGTACTCTATAGGGCAAGGTGTGGCAGGAGGGGTGATTACTGAGATCAAGGAAGATCGTATCACCTTCAAGCGCGGCGACACGACGCAGGAGATCATGCTGAAGGCCGCCATCGAGACTGGGGCCGCGCCTTCCGCGCAGATAGGCGCGCCTGCGTTTCCAGGACCAAGCCAGTCGATTGTTGCCGCTCCCGATTTCACAAGCCAGCCCGCGCTGTCGTCTTCCTCTGGTGGTGGGGCGGCCGGCCAGGCAGAGAAGCAGAGGCGGAAGCAGGAAAAGCAGCAGATGCGTGAGCAACAGAGGGCGCTCAAGCGGGGCGGGCAGTGACGCTGATCGATCTACTATCGAAAAGGCTGAGGCTCCGAATCATCGAACGCAAGGAAGGAGGGAGTATTGGCTACCCGAAGCACTGTTCCTGTGATCGTAGCGATCGCAGTCTTTTTGCCCGCGTGCGCTGTTATTGACGCATCGGGACGAACCAGCCTGGCGTCCAAGACGGTGCCTGTCAGGCTCGAGGGCGCCCGAGAAACTCCAGCGCCATCTTCTGTGATTGCAGCCGCGGCAACCGCGCCTGTATTACAAGGGCAAGCACAACAACAAGAAGGGACCGAAGAAGAAGAGACAGAAGAGGGCGAGGCGGAGGAGCCAGAAGAGTTGCCGGAGGAGGAGCCGGCGCCGGTTCCGGCATCTCCCGTCGGAGCGAAAGAAGGTGCCCCTGCCGTCCCGACGGCTCCGCAAGCTGTTCCCAGTCCCGCTCCCTCCATGCCGGCCGGGCAGCCGGGACGGCCCCAGTATGTGTCGCTGAACTTTGACAACGCCGACCTGGAGCTGGTCCTTCGGTCCATCGCCGACATCACAGGGATCAATTTTATCTTGGCCCCCGGGGTGAAGGCGCCGGTTACCATGCATGCCAACAAGGTTCCTGCCGGTGAAGTCTTTTCGATGCTCGAAGCGATCCTGGAGGTCAATAATCTCGCGGCGGTGAGGGCCGGCTCCGTTTACAAAATCGTTCCCCTTGCGGCAGCCGAACAAGAGTCCCAGGAGATCCGGGTGGGGAAGGAGGTGGCTGACGATCGGGGGATTGGCGTATATCTCACGCAGATTGTGCGCCTGGATCATCTATCGGCTGAGGAGATGGGCCGTATCCTGCAGCCCTTTTTGGGTCGAGGCGCGAAGCTCGCGGTGCATAAAGAGACCAACAGCCTGATTATCGGAGGCCTGACGTCAACAGTCAGACGACTCCTTGAAACGATTAAGGCGTTGGATACGCCAGCCAAGCGCGATAATGTCCAGCGGATCTTTGTCTACTTTGTCGAGAACGTAAAAGCCGTCGAGCTGGCGAATATCCTCAACACGCTGTACGGCCGACGGGAGGCTTTGCCTCGGGCGCCCACACCTGGCGCGCCGGGTGTGTCGGGCGCGAGACCAGGCCAGCCCCCGGCGCGACCCGGCGCCCCGCCGCCTCCGCCAGCGCCAGCCCCAGGCCAACCGCCGGCTCCTGTGCCACTCCCGGGAGCCACCCTCCCACCTGGCGTTGAACCGGCGCCAGGGGAGGTCATGGGGGAGGTGACCATCGTCCCAGACGACGCGACCAATGCTATAGTCATCAGGACCTCACCCCGCAACTGGGAGTTCATCGAGGCTACCATTAAGCAGCTCGATATCGTCCCCAAGCAGGTCGTGATCGAGCTCTTCCTCGCCCAGATCAGACTGACCGACACATTTAACTTTAGCCTGGAAGAGATCATCAGGAGCGGCCAGTTCCTCATTGCAGGGACGTATGGAGCCGCGCCCATCGCGACCGCGATCGCTGGAACTGTGCAGAAGGGCAGAGCTCCTGCTACGGGTCTTACCTTTGCTTTTGTAGACAAGGATAACGTACGTGCAGTCCTGAATAATATTGCTCAGGTGACGAAGGTGGAGGTTCTGGCAACCCCGCACCTGCTGACGGCCAACAACAAAGAGGCGAAGATCCAGATCGGTCAGGAAGTGCCTATTATCACGGGGGAGCAGTCCACCTCCGCGTTACAAACTGGAGGGACGACGACCCCCTTCAAGACCGTCCAGCAAAAAGATATTGGGATTATCATGGGGATCAAGCCCCACGTGAACGAGAAGCGATTAGTCACGCTGGATATCGAATCAGAAAATATCGCCGTAGATCAATCCAATTTCGGAGGCACCGGCTCCGCATCATTCCTCAAAACGACGGCGAAGACGTCGGTCGTGGTTGAGGATGGTCAGACGCTGCTGATTGGAGGTATTATTCGATCGGATAAGTCAAAGGGATACACGGGGATTCCTTTCCTGAGCCAGATCCCTTTGCTAGGGTATCTCTTTCGAGGCTCCAGTGACACGTTTGACCGAAACGAGCTGGTTATCTTGGTGACCCCCCACGTCATCGCGTCACCGGACGAGGGCCGGGCGATCACCGAACGGTTCAAGGGGCGGGTTGAATCGCTGGAACCGCTGCTCAAGTCGTCTCCGAAGACGTCTCCGTCCGGGCTCGCACCGAAGCTGGAGTAGGGGTGGACCCCTGTGTCCGCCCGTGCGTGGTAACTCCCCTTTATAAAAGGGGGGTGCGGGGGGATTTGGTGGGTGCGGGTCACGAAAGCCGTAGGAGCGGGGTTGATCCCCGCCCGTTTACGGGAGGGCATAACGCCCTCCCCTACATACCTGGACAGAAGGAGGATATGATGACTCGATCAGCCAGTGTCCTGTTGCTGGCAGTGATGATATTTTGCGTAACGGCGCCAGCCTACGCGCAGCAGGTGCCAACAGCAGCCAGTCCAATGCGACAGGCGTTTCAGTCACTTCAGGTTGGGATGGCCCGCGACCAGGTTTCCAAGCTGGTCTCCTCCCAGGGTCCTATGGACCTCAAGCAGGAGTCCTGGGGGCGATGGGTCCCCGGGGCGAAGCCGGGGGAGATGGAGATCCTCCGCGTCCATTTTTTTGACAACCGGGTCTATTGGGTTGAGTACGACGCCTTCGGGGAGTCCTGGACTCGGGAGGAGAAAGGCGGCTGCATCGACTGGGTGAAGATGCCGCTGCAACGGGTCAAGGACAAACTGAAGGTCAAGTAGAATGGACCGTATGCGTAACGGTGCTGGTAGTTTGAACGCCTAGCAGCAGGTTGTAGATGTGCTGGTGCCATGACGGTCCAGAGGGTCTGTCATGGCAAACTGTTTGGGACAGGGTAGCGCCGTTCGCAAAGGGAGGGCATGGGTCATGAGATCCTGGGTTTCGGCGACATTGGCGCTGGTCGGCTTGGTCATCGGGCTCTTCGGTGCGCCCGGCTGAGGCGCAGCCGTCAGGCGACCCGCTACGGCCGGCTTTGGCCCACTCTGTGAGGCATGACGTTTCGCCTCCGCTGCGTTCGATCAAGCCTATCCCACCCCGGGGTTCGGTAACGATTCGCGAGATCCCGCTTCACCCTCGGCCCAAAATAGAAGGACTGCCGGCTCCAGTGACGAAGCCGCAGGCGCTTGACCCAGTTGCCCAGAGCTGGGTTGGCGCAGCCGCGATGCCGTCGCCCATCCGGACCTTTGAGGGGATCAGTAATATCGACAGCGTGCTTCCGCCAGATACCAATGGCGACGTGGGTCCCAATCACTATGTCCAAATCGTGAACCTGTCCTTCGCCATCTTCAGCAAGAGCGGCACGCTCTTGTATGGGCCTGCTGCCAACAATACCCTCTGGGCCGGCTTTGGCGGGCCGTGCGAGAACACTAACGATGGCGACCCGATTGTCCTGTACGATCACCTCGCTGACCGCTGGCTGATGAGCCAGTTTGCCAATGCCTTTGCCGGCCCTCCCTTCCACCAGTGCATTGCCATCTCTCAGACCGGCGATCCGACCGGGGTCTGGCACCTGTATGATTTCCTCTACAGTACGACCAAATTCAACGACTATCCCAAATTCGGGGTCTGGCCGGATGGCTATTACATGACCGCCAACCAGTTTGTCGGAAACAACTGGGCCGGCGCGGGCGTGGTCGCCTTCGAGCGCCAGAAGATGCTCGACGGCCTGCCAGCCCAAATGCTCTACTTCGATCTCTTCAGTGTGAACCGAAACTTCGGTGGGATGCTCCCCGCCGACCTGGATGGCTCCCCGCCCCCCGCAGGGAGTCTCGGCTATTTCATGGAGGTGGACGACGCGGCCTTTGGATTTTCTACCGACAGTTTGCGGATCTGGCAGTTCCACGTGGATTGGACGATTCCCGCCAACTCCACCTTTGGGGTGTCTGGTAATCCGAATGTCGTCCTGAACACGGCCCCGTTCGACAGCAATCTGTGCGGCTTCTCCGCCCACTGCATCCCGCAGCCGGGCACGACGCGGACGCTGGATGCCCTCTCCGACTGGCTGATGTACCGGCTGCAGTACCGCAACTTCGGCGATCATGAATCGCTGGTGCTCAACCACACCGTGGACGTCGATGGGACCGACCACGCTGGTATCCGCTGGTATGAGGTGCGGGACCCAGGCGGCGGCAGCCCTACCATCCATCAACAGGGGACGTATGCCCCCGACGCGCTCCACCGCTGGATGGGGAGCGTGGCCATGGACGGTGACGGCAACATGGCGCTGGGCTTCAGCGTATCCAGCAAGAACGTTTTTCCGTCAATTCGCTACGTCGGGCGGCTCGCAGGCGATCCCCTGGGCACGATGCCGCAGGGTGAAGCGGAGCTGATCGCGGGAAGCGGTTCACAGACTTCCAAGTTCTCCCGCTGGGGCGACTACAGCATGATGGCCGTTGACCCGACAGACGACTGTACCTTCTGGTACACGCAGGAGTACTACGCGACCACCAGCTCAGCCGGCTGGCAGACCCGCATCGGCGCCTTCAAGTTCCCCTCGTGCGGGGCAGCGTCGGGCGCCGACCTCTCGCTGAGCAAGACCGACTCTCCCGATCCGATCACAATCGGGGGTACGCTGACCTATACGGTGACAGTGACCAACAACGGTCCAGATGCCGCTACAGGCGTCGTGCTGACCGATACGCTGCCGTCAAGCGTGACCTTCGCCTCCGCCACCTCCCCCCCTGCACCGAGGCCTCCGGCACGGTGACCTGCAATCTGGGAGGCTTGGCCAGTGGCGCCAGCGCGACCGTGACGATCACGGTCACACCTACGGCGGCGGGAACAGTGACCAACAACGCCTCCGTGACGGCCAACGAGTCTGACCCTGACCCGACGAATAACGCGGCAGCGGCAGTGACGACGGTGAATGTAGGGGGAATAAGCTGCCTTGGGACCGGTTCTCGTGCGCTTCAGGGGAACGTGAAGACGGTGAACGGCAAAGGGCTTTCTGGCGTGACAATGACGCTGAGCGGTCCCGGAAGCTGTAGCGACACAGCGATGACGAGCAACAAGGGCCACTATCGATTCAATCAGTTGGGCAATGGGACATACACAGTGACCCCTGCTAAGGTGGGCTGTACGTTCACACCATCGAGTCTGACGGTGACGATTGCGGGGAGCAACGCAAAGGCGAACTTTGTTGGGACCTGTCCATAGCAGGACGAGGGGTGTTTCGAGGGAGCTGGGCCGAAAAGAAAAGAAGAAGACCGGCGAGAGTGGCCGTCAGAAGAGATACCCGAGATCCTGTAGGCGCCTGAGGACCGCGGCTGCGCTCTGCTCTGGGGTCTCCAGATCAGTCTGCAGAACGATTTCCGGCTCCAGCGGTTCCTCGTAGGATCGGAGACCCCCGTGAAAAGGAAATAGACCCATTGACCGCCTTCTGGTACAATCCTTTCGCACCCTTGGCGATGCAGATGGCCAAGGGACATTTGACGCAGACCTCTACGAAGTTTCCGATCTTCTTCCGGGCTGCCTCCCGATCCTCTCGATGGGAGGAGATGGTGGCTACCAGCGACACCACCCGGTGGCGCGCTGGCAGCGTGCTAGCGTGACCAATCCGCCCGATGCCAAACGCCACGCTCTGTGTTCGCCGATAGTTGGCCGAGGTCACATTGCCCAGTGGGTGGACGTGCTGGATTACTGGTTCCCAGAGGGACAGTGATGAACATTATTGAACCACTCGGGCAGACGAAACGGGTCTGGCTTCTCACCCTCTGCTGCTTCACGGCGGCCCTCATAGTCGCATTTGTCATGGAGCAGCCCTCGCTCTTCGATCCGTATGTGATCCACAACGATACGCGACAACACATCTACTGGATGGCTCACTTTCAAGATCCAGAACTCTTCAGGGATGATCCCCTCACCGATTTCACCTCCAGGCCAAGAGCCGCCCCCTACGGGTTTGTGGCCCTGTATTACCTCATGAGCTTCTTCGTGGAACCCCTGCTGTTTTCGAAGCTCTTGCCACTCCTGCTTATCCCTCTGTGCGCGGTCGTCCTGTTCAGGCTCGGGTTGTGGCTCAAAGATGCGCTCTCTGGCTTCATCCTTGTTGCGTTCTTTCTGACCGTGATCTGGGATGCTGGTCTGTTTTCCGGAGGCCTGGCGCACTCTTTCAGCTACCCTATTCTGATCCTCTTTCTATACAGCCTTGTGCGAACACGGTATCTCATCGCGTCGGCGTTGCTGGTGGCAGGCGCCCTGTTCTACCCTCCCACCGTGCTGGTCTGCGCGGGGGCCTGGGCAATTTCCTTCCTGGACGTTCGACGCCTCACCTTGGGGCTCAGGAAGAAAGGTCTTGTTCATTTCCTGGCTGGTACCGTTGTTGCCCTTACTGTCTTAATGTTCGTTTACATCGTTCAGAAGGATGACGCCGCAGGTCGCTTGGTCACTTACGCCGAGGCTGTGACGATGCCGGAATTCCAGGAAGGAGGGCGGGTCTCCTACTTCTTCGGGACGTGGACCTTCCACTTCTTGAAGGCGCGGCGATCTGGACTTGGCTTTCAAGGCCAATTGAAGATCCTATTCATCACAGCGGTGCTGATCGGCCTGCTCTTAAGAGCGCGGGCGTTCACAACATTGAAGGAGGTGTGGTATCTCGTCATGGCCTCCCTCTGTTGCTTCGTCCTCGCCCACCTGTTCCTCTTCAGGCTCTTCTTACCTTCGAGATACGCTATGGTGGCCATTCCTCTGTCTATTATGGTTTTCGTCTCCATCCATCTGAGGCCCACGTTGGAGCAGGTGGCCGAACTGATCCCGATTCTATGGCTTCGCTCCAGACGTGTTGCCGCGGCAGATGTGGGGGCGGTTGCCCTCGTCGCTTGCTTCTTTGTCCTCGGCATGGGCGTGAGTTCAGCGAAGGTTATGCGGCGATTTACTTACGATCGGTTGACCAGCTTCATTGCTACTCTGCCCAAGGATGCCATGATTGCCGGCCATCCGATCGACATGGATTGGATCCCAATCTTCAGCAGGCGGAAGGTGTTGGTCAATCGAGAGCTATCCCTGCCATACCATGTCAATTATTATCGGATGATTCGGGAGCGAACGAACGACCTCCTGGACGCGTATTATTCGGATTCTGAGGCGCAGATCGCGCGTTTTTGTGGCAAGCACAGCGTCGATTATCTGGTAGTGAACAGGGTTCGTTTCTCGCCGGGCTACCTAGCGAGCCGCCCCATCTACGACGAGCCTTACAATACGTATATTAAGGTGAAAATCGCCGGCCGGCAGCGATTCGCCGCCCTCGAACTCCCTCCCGAGATGATTGTCTGGCAGGATGACCAAGTTCTGGTGGCGGATTGCCGCCGCATGGCTGACGCGGTAAGGTGACCGAGGCTTCTCGGGATTCGAGCCTGTTCGCGTTCTCTTTGCGGCCTGCAGTAAGGGGAAGATGAGCGTGGCGGGCTGAGATGAAGCATTCTGATGGGGCGGTTCGATGAGCTTATCTCTGGTCTTTCGAGGGTGGGCGTTTCTTCGATTGGTAGAGGATCTCCTCTCCGATGCTTCGAACCCCGGCGATAAGATCGGAGAGGAGTCCCAGCAAGATAATCTGAACCCCGATTACCAATAGGGCGCCCGCAAAGATCAGGGACTGTATATGACCATGGGGCGATCCGGTGAAGTAGAAATAGAGGAAGCGCCCCGAGATGAGAAGTCCGACGCAGCTCACTCCCAACCCGATTCCAAAGAAAATGGGAAGGGGTTTATACATGGCGTAAATGCGGATGATGGTCGTGGCCGAGGCCAGTAGATATCCCCACAAGCTCCTGTACAGATGGGAAGGGCGGAGCGGCTGGTTGGTCCGGATGGAGATGTGCGTGATAGCGATGCCCTTGCGACCCGCCTGAATGAGGGTCTCCATGCTATGGCTGAAGTTGGTGAAGATGTGCAGACGCAGGGCAGCTTCCCGGGAGTAGGCGCGAAACCCGCTGGCCGCATCGGGTATTTCGGTATTCGACGCAGCTCTCACCACCCAGCTTCCGAGGTGCTGAAGGAACTTCTTGAAGGGAGAGAAGTGGGCAAGCCGGTCCACCTCCCGGTCACCGACGACCAGATCAGCCCGTCCTTCTAGGATCGGCGCGATCAGCTTGGGGATGTCGCCGCCGAAGTATTGGTTGTCCCCATCGGTATTGACGATGATATCCGCTCCCAGAGCCAGCGCCTCATCCAAGCCCGTCTTGAAAGCTCTGCCGTATCCAAGTCGTTTGGGATGTCTGATGACATGATCGACGCCCAAATGACGGGCCACCTCTGATGTCAGGTCGGAACTGCCGTCATCGATGACGAGAATTTCGACTGAGTCGACGCCAGGGATGGTCCGCGGGATATCCTTGACCGTCTCAGGCAGGGTGTGCTCTTCGTTCAGACAGGGGATTTGTACGATCACCTTCATGGCATCCGCCAGGGTACTACGTTCTGCTCTCTCATGCGTAGAATGCGATTGGAAGAGCCTGATGAGAAGAGAAGACCATACGCTTCCCTCAGATTCGCTAGGAACTCATACGGGGTGCGCAGATTCGCCAGACGACGCGCGAGGTAGGTAGGCCTCAGGTAGAAGCTCCGCGCCGCCATTCGATGCAAGCGATAGATTTCTTCGTTGCTGACCGGCTGGTTCTTCCAGATCGGCCTCGATTTCGCAGAGTCCATCTGTATCTCGGTGTTGTCAATCCACTCGTTCTGTAGGGCATCCGCCCTGAACGGCGTGCCAAAACGCGGGGTCGCGATATTGAATGACGCAAAGTCAAGCCCAAGTCGCTTCGCCAGCGCTATCGTCCGTAGGGTGGACTCCCTGGGTTCTCCCGGTAGGCCGAGCAGGAAGGTGCCGAGGGTTCGCAACCTATGCTTCCGACAGAGCTCCAGCGCCCGCACCGTTTGATCAAGCGTCGTATTTTTCTTCAAGTCCTTCAAAACTCGGTCATCGGCGGTTTCAATCCCGAACATCACGGTGTGGCATCCGGCGGCTTTCATGGCGGCCAGCATTTCGTCGGTCACGACATCCACGCGCGAAAAGCAGGTCCACCAGACATTCAGCGCTTCTTCGGCCATCCTCCCGCACAACTCGAAGGTCCGCTCCTTGTTGACGCCGAACGTCTGGTCCCTGACGAACAGTTCGTGGATGCCGAGTGATCTCAGTGTACGGATCTCATCGATGACGCTTTCGATGTCGCGCAGCTTGAATCCGAGCGTACTGATCGGGCAGAACGTGCAAGAATATGGACAGCCGAAATCGGTAAGGATCGTGCCGACCTTTCGCCTCAACGCGAAGGGGAAGCTGTAACGGTCCAAGGGGAAAAGGTGCCATCTCGGAATCGGCATCGAGAATTGACCGTGACCGTGAGTTTCTTGACCCTCGATGATTCGACCTCTGTGGCGGTAGATCACGTTCTCGATGACCTGTCCTTCGGCTCCTTCGATCAGGTTCAAGAGATCGGACGTCGAAAAATCGAGGAGGACCGCATCGAGAAAGGGGTGAAGCTCGAAGGCTCGAACCTTGAACTCGCGATAGACGTCGCCCGAGCCGATGAACTGCGTCTGGGGGCAAAGCGCCTTGGCGTCCGTCAGAAAGCGCACATCCTGCTTGTAGGAAGGAGAAGAGATCAAGAAGACCGCCACGTCGGGGTCGAAGCCTTTGATCGCGGCAAGACACCGCTCAGGGTCCAGCGCCTCGGCGATGGCATCTATGACCTTCACCTCGTATCCGGTACCGAATCTTCCGCTGAGGTAGGCGAGGTCGAGGGGGTGGTAATAGTATCGGGCTTTGGAGACCTTCGTGCAGTAATAGTCCCTAAAGAACTTACGGTCTCCGGGAGGATTCAGCAGAAGGACCTTTCTATCTGGCATCGAGCGCCTCCGGCCGCGGGTCATTCACGATCTCATCCGCGAAACTGCCGATCCTCATGCCATACCGCAAAATACCCGGCGGCAAGGGGTGTCCTGCCGAGCAGATTCACAGGAGGTAGCCCAGTTCTTTGAGGCGACTGAAGATCCTAGCTGCGCTCTCCTGAGGAGCCTCTTGATCCGTGTGCAGGACAATCTCTGGCTCCAGCGGCTCTTCATAGGGGTCGGAGATTCCGGTGAAATAGGGGATAGCTCCTTCCAGCGCCTTCCGGTACAGTCCCTTGGTATCCCTGGCGATGCAGGTGTCCAAGGGGCATTTGACGTAGACCTCCACGAAGTGCCCGATTTCCTTGCGGGCCATCTCCCTGGTCTCGCGATACGGGGAGATGGCCGAAACCAGGGTCACTACGCGGTTTCGCGTGAGCAACTTGCTGACAAAGGCGATCCGCAGGATATTGGTGTCCCGGTCCGCTTTGGTGAAGCCGAGGCCCTGGCTCAGATTCTGTCGCACGATGTCCCCGTCCAGCACCTCCACCGGCAGACCTCGTCCGCGAAGGTCAGCCTCGACCAGCCGCGAGATAGTCGTCTTCCCTGCTCCGGAGAGTCCGGTGAACCAGATCGTAAAGCCGTGATTCAAGGTGATGTCTCCTTTTTAACGGATCGGTCTTCCTTGCATATCCCGAGGGATGGGGAAGCCGAAAAGATTGAGGATGGTCGGGGCGATATCCATGATGCGAGTCCCCTCCACCGTTCTGCTCTGTATCGAGGAAGGATCGTACAGAATGAAGATCCCATGCTGCGCGTGGTTGGCGTCGTCCGGCCCGGTATCGTTTTCAAAGGTCCAGATCGAGCGGTATCCTACGCTGCCGACCGATCGCCAGGCCAGGTCCCCAAAATAGATGATCAGATCCGGTGGGATGCCACGACACTCCGAGTAGATCTGCTGCGGTTTGAATGCCTTAACCCCTATCCGCCGTCCCTGCTCGTCGGTGATCGTGTTGAGCCGCTCAATCAGCTCATCCCTCGTCGTCTCGTATTGGGAGGGGTCGATCGTTCCGTTTGGCTCGCGTCCTTTTACGTTTAAAAAGAGTCTGCCGTAATACCCGCCTTCGCCCCAGGCCTGGGTGCGCTCCCAATCCACGGTGACTTTTCCGAACGGCGTCACCGCACTTGGGGCTTCCTTCAGCGTCAGATACCCTTCCGCCATGAGCCACTCGTTAATGCAGATGCCGCCGTCCAGCCGCTTGGCCCCATGGTCCGACACAATCAGGACCGCGGTCTGGTCATCGATCAGGGCCAGTAAATCACCGATCAAACCATCAAGATAGATGTAATAATCCCGGATGGCGTGCTCGAACGGCGAACCGGGTTGGTGCTTTCGATGAGCTTCATCAAAGTACGTCCAGAAGCCGTGGTGAATCCGATCGACCCCGATCTCCACGAGCATAAAGAAATCCCAAGGCTTTTGCTGCATCAAGTATTTCGCGACCGCAAACCGCTTCTCAGTCATAAGATAGATCTGCTTCAGGATCCGCTCCTTATCGTCGGATCTGAACCCCTCTGCGTCGAACAAGTACTCCCCTACCAGATTCTCGACCTCCGCTTTCAACGACGGCGGGTAGGTGTACTGGGAGGTAGCGTCGGGAGTCATGAAGCAGGAGATCAGGTGTCCGTTCACCGGTTTCGGCGGGTAGCTGGGCGGGACACTGATCAGGGTTACCGTCTTGCCGGCGCGGGAGAGGATATCCCAGACGGTATCCTCCTTGATCGCCTGGGAGGTGGCAAAGGCCATGCCGTCGTAGGAATAATCCTTTCGATTCCTGAAGCCGTAGATCCCGAGCCGCCCTGGATCTTTGCTGGTCATCATCGACATCCACGCGGGGACCGTGATGGGCGGGGTGGTGCTCTCCAGCGTGCCATAGAGGCCGCTACTCATCAGCCTCCGGATGTTCGGTAGGCAAGAGAGCCATCGTTCGAATACGAGTTCCGGGGCCGCGCAGTCGAGCCCTATAACCAAGACCTTTTTCGATGCCGCCGAACCCATCATTGCGTGCGCCTCCCCTCCATTCCCTCCAGTTTGTGTGCGAGATCCCCTTGCGGGGAATCCTCCCTCTGCGACCGTGTCTCCCCCTCACCGCTCGTCATCGAGGAACGGGGGTAGCCGCTGTGGATGTGGAGGATCATCTGCTTAAGCTGTTCGGCCATCTCTGGCCACCGGTCGAGGACGTTCTGGGACTCGGATGGATCTTCCACAAGATGGTAGAGTTCCGGACAGATCCTGGGATTGTCGGGGGCGAAAACAAATTTCCACTCGGGAGTCCTGATGCCCACCAGCCAGTCTCGTTTATCGGGGATCGCCCTGCCGCAGGCTTTCACCAGAGCGGGCGCCTCTTCCCCCTGACCTGTGCGGATGAGGGGCAAAAGGCTCCGTCCTTGGAGTTCCTTCTCCGACTCACAGTGAATCCCCAGTACGTCCAAGCTCGTCGAGAAGATATCAACCTGTCTGACCTGCTGGGATACCACCAAACCCGGCGGGAAGAGGCCAGGTCCCACGAAGATCAGAGGAACCCGAACCAAAATATCGTACACATGGTACCCATGAGTCACCCGTGCGATTGGGCGCTTCTTCCCGAAGCCTAACCATCGCGTCACCTTCCCGAATCTACGCCCTCCTGCGGGCTTCTTGTATTGTTCCCCGTGGTCGCCGTGGAAAACCAGGACGGTCGAATCCAAATCGATCTTTTCGAGCAGGCTCGCAAGTTGGCGGTCGAGGCAAGCCAGCGCCCGCTCGTAGCGGTGTCTGCCAAAGGCATGGGTGTCGTAGTCAGGCAGGAGGTATCGGGGTGTGTGAAGCTCCCAGAGATGGACGTAGAGGAACCAAGGGTCCTGCGTCGCGGCGTAGGAGGCGAGGGTGCCCCTTATCTGGTTTCCCCATTCTGTATAGAGGTGGGCATGTGGGGGACGGTGATGGTATTCATCAAAGCCACGGTCGAGCCCGGTATGGGAGAGCAGAGGGCCCGTGACGAAGGCGGCGGTCCGGTAGCCGTGGGTCTTCAGCACCTCAGCCAACGTGGGGCAGTCAGGCAGTAGCCGGTATCCGCTATGGCCTAGGATACCGTGAGCGAAAGGGTAACGCCCGGTCATGATGCTTCCCGCGCACGGGGTCGTCGTAGTGGCAGAGGCGATCGCTTGCGTGAAGGTTGTCCCCGAGGTTGCCAAGCGATCGACGGTCGGTGTCTGGACAGGCCTGTGGTTTCCAAAACAGACATCCGCCCTGAGACAATCGACCACAATAAACAGCAGATTTTTTCTCATGAGCTATTTGTAACGTGTCCTCGCCATTCCTGTTGATGCACTTATTAGCCGCTCGGCATAGCCGGTTCCCTGAGGGGTCACTCAGTCACGAATGCTAAGAAAGTTAAGCAAAGCCGACTGCGATGTCAACAGGAAAGCGCAGCTCCTGGGCGCGCGGGCCTGTTGGGTTGCTCTCAACGCTGGCAGAGTGCCGTGATCTCGTCGGTGAACCGCTCCCACGAAAGTCGCTCCCGTTGCCGCGTGATCCCCTTGACGAATTCCGCCTCCCGCGCCTCTCGGAAGTACCGGGAGATGGCCTCTGCTAAAGCCGCTGGATTTGCCGGATCAACCAGGAAGCCGGTGAGGCCGTCGATCACCACCTCGGGCAGTCCTCCGACCTTGGTAGTCACAACCGGCCGCTCGAACGAGTAGGCGATGGGAACAACGGCGCTTTGGGTGGCTGAGGTGTAAGGGAGGACTACGAGATCGGCGGCAGAGAAGTAGAGGGCAACCTCCTCATTGGGGACATAGCGATCCACCAGGCGCACGCGAGCCGAGAGATCGAGCGACCGGATCAGTCCAAGGCACTCCTCACGCCCATCATAAAACTCCCCAACGATCAATAGGGTGCAGTCGATCGTCCTTAGGATCAACGGCATCGCCTGGAGCAGGTGTGGCAGCCCCTTGTAGCGCCTGATCAAACCGAAAAACAGGATCGTAGGCGAAGCAGAGAGGCCAAGCCGGTGTCGGGCTTCCGCTTTCGCAATGGGGGGCCCAAAGCCATTGTTGATCGGGAGGAAGAGCTTCTGAATCCGAGCGTCAGGCTGAATGGCCCGCAGATTGGCGAGGTCTTCCCCTGAATGGACGATGAACAGATCGGCAACAGCGAAGGCGAACCGGGGCAGCAGTCCCTCGCCCGGGATCCGCTCGTGCGGCGTGACGTTGTGGCAGATGAACAGCACTCTGGGGCTAGCGTGCCGTCTCACCAGGCGAATCAGCGTCCCGATGGGGATGGCGAAGATGGGGCTCCACCACTGGACGATGATCAGGTCTGGGGCGAGTGCTCGGATGCGCCGGGCCGTTCGAACCCAAGAGCGGGGATCGAGCGGATCGAAGATCGATTCGCCTTCAGCCGCGAACCTGCGGCGACTCGTGTCGAACTCGGTGGTTCCGGGAAAGAATAGCGACGGATAGAGCCGGGTGAACGCGAGCAGGGTAACGTCATGTTGCTTCCGTAAGGCGTTGGCGAGGAATGCGGTATAGTGGGCGATCCCGCCGCGAAGCGGGTACGCGGGCCCGATCAAGCAGACCTTCATCACTCGATGTATCCGAGGGACTTGAGCCGCTCCTCCACCTTGCGGGCGTCCTCGTCAGAATAGGCCGGCCGGCTCTCTTGCACGCTGCCGTCTCCCTTGTTGAACGTGATTGGATGGTCGGCCAGAAACTCGTCCGTGAGTGCGTCGGTCAGCACCCGGCCATCCATGTCATCAGGAACAGATAGGCCCATCAGGTGAAGAATCGTCGGCGCAAGGTCGATGATCTTCGCGCCGGCAAGGGTCACTCCCGTCTTCACCGGCTGACCGCGGAGGAAGAGAATCCCATGGTACCGGTGGCTCCCCGTCTTCTCGCGGATGGTCTTCCCCTTGGGCTTCTCGCTCGTTACGATGGGCCGGTCTCCGTGCTTGCCGGTGCTCTGGGCCGGATGGAAGGCGAGATCGAGCCACTCGTCAATCAGCAGGTCCGGCGCGTTGTCAAGGTGAGGGCCGGCATAAATCTCCTCCTTCCGGTACACCCGCGTGATCATCTGGGCGCCGGTCTCGGGATCCTTGACCTCGTACAACTTCCGGGTAATGAAAGAGAGCAGTTCCTCATACTCGGCTCCAGGCTCCACAATCCCATGAGGCCGGAGGCCCTTCAGGTTGATCCAGATCGAAGGGCCGAACTTCTCGTTGGAATAGGCCTTCGTGGCGCTCCAATCGATCTGACCAGTGGCGATATACGATTCGAACTTATCTCTCGCCTGAGGGAAGGTCCAGGTCAGCCAGGTTCTGACCCTGGATGGGAGAAGCCGCTTCAGTAAGGCGTCCATCTGTTGCATGGCGAGGTGAGCCGCAGAGGCGACCGTCGGCGCCGGTCGTTCCGCATCCTTGAATTGCAGGAGACCCAGCGAGGCCAGAAAGTTATTGACGAAAATGCGTCGGCTGCTCAGCGGGCCGGCGCCATGGTCTGAGAGGACGATCAGGTTGGTTTCCTCCGGCAGAAGCGCCAGCAACTCTCCCAGAAGACCATCGATCTTGCGATAGATCTCCTTAATGACTCCGCCCAGCGTGCCGGCCCCTGCCGGATCGTACAGGGGATGGGTCGGATCCATGTAATGCCAGAAGTAGTGCTGAATCTGATCAATGGCGAAGAAGTGTACCATGACCAGATCGGTGGGGTGAGTGCGCATCAGGTGCCGACAGAGATCGGCGCGCCGCTCCTCCAGCCGCTCCCACAGCTTGAAGGCCTGATACGCCGACTGGTAGCTGTCTCCGAGTTTCTGCCGGAAATGATAGACGATCGTTTCGATTTTTCCGAATTCCCTGACCAACTCCTCCTGAAGCGAAGGAGGATAGATGAACTGGCTTCGTTCGTCCGGCGTATCCATTCCGGCGATCAGGTAACCCGCGACCTCTTCAGGCGGGTAGGTCATGGGGACATTAATGACCCCGATCCGTTTGCCGGATTCGCTCAACAACTTCCAGATCGTTTTGGCCCGGCGTGAGCCTCCATTGGTGTGCCGAACCGTGTAGCTGTTTGACACAGGCTCAAAGAACCCAAAGATCCCGTGCTTGCCGGGATTCTTCCCGGTCATGAACGACGCCCAGGCCGGCGGGCTCACAGGCGGGGTGGTTGATGTGAGCTGGCCGGACGCTCCCTCCTTCATCAGTCGCGCCAGATTCGGCAACTCTCCCGACTTCATCCATGGATCGACAAGATCGAAGGTGGCCGAATCGATCCCGATGATCATGAGTTGAGGATACGGGTGAGCCCGCCCTCCCGCCTTACCTAGTGTGTCGGACATGCATCGCCTCCTGGGGCATAGTATGATTATCCTGAAAGTATCGTTGCACCTCCCGATCGACCGGTCTTCCTAACAGCCCATCCAGGTAGCCTCGCGCCTTCATGGTGACCGCGTGTTGGTTGCCGCGGAGCGCCTCTCGGAGGTATGCGGCCGGAAGGGTCAACATCACAAAGACGAAGGTCGTGATCCAGTTCCATGGACGCCCGTGCTCTTTCAGAAACAGAACGGTACTCCGACCGGTGTAATAGGTTCGGGCCGGAGTATAGCCGCCGCTGGTGCTGGCCGACACCCTATGCCACAGCTTAGCGTGCGTCACGACGGCCGTGGCAAATCCCTGTTTGGCCGCCCGGTAACAGAACTCGGTTTCATTGCCCACCATGAAGTATTGCGGATTGAAACAGCCAATTGTCTCAAATACTTGCCGCCTTATCAACATGCAGCAGCCGGTGATACAGTCTACCCGCTCAATCCCTTCAGGCCGCTCCTCGCCTGCGCGTCGGTTCTTGGCTGGCGATTTGGCGGTGACCTCTCGAAAGACAATAGAGGCTCCAGCGCTCCAGATCCGCCGGGGATCGGAATGGTAATAGATAATCGGCCCCACGATCCCGAGATCGGCGTGCGTCTCGGCCGCCGCCACCAATTTGTCCAGCAGGCGCGGCTCGACAGCGACATCGTTGTCGAGGATCAGGACGTAGTCGGCGTCGTCGCGGCTGAGAATGGCCTCGAGGCCGAAGTTCCGTCCGCCGGCGACGCCCAGGTTTGTCGGTGAAGAGATCACGCGAACCTCCGGAAATCGGTTGGCGATTGCCTCGTCGGAGCCGCCGGTGGAGCCGTTGTCTATGACCCAGACCTCGAAGGTCGGGTAGGCGAGGCCTTTTATGCTGGTCAGCGTCTCTGCGGTATTACGCAGGTCGTTCCAGTTCAGGATGAGGATGGCGACTCTGGGGGAAGCGTCCTTCATGCTACACGCGGTCTGTGGCCGAGGAAAGAGCCGGATGGGATGGCTCCAGACCCGCGACGATATCAGATATGAAGGTAAGGACGGTATCCGTATTGATCCGGACCAGGCACGCCTTCTTGACCTCAGGACATCGAAACCGGCCGGTTGGCCCCTTATGCCAGCAGGGCTGACATTGCAGGTCGAGGAAAACGGGGTGAAGGTACTGATTGTTCTTGGGGACCAAGGCGTATGGGGCGGTCGGCCCAAAAAACGCGACGGTACGGGTTCGACAGGCGAGGCTGACGTGCATGATGCCGGAATCATTGGAGACAAACGCGACGCTCGAAGATAAAAGGCCGAGCGTCTCTTCCCATTCGAGCTGTCCGACCAGATTGAGGAAGCGACCCTGCGGTGACACGCCGAGCGCGTTATGGAAGGCTTCGGCGTGCCGTGCATCGGCCGACGCTCCGATCATGGCAACGGGGAACCCCCTGTCTATGGCATAGTGAACGACCTCCTGAAACAACGCCAACGGGGCCTGTTTGTACGGGTGGTTGGCGAACGGACCGATAACGACAAGCCTGGTGCCGACGGCGTCAATCCCGAAACCATCAAGCAGACGAGAGGCGCGACGGCGACACTCCTCCATAACCCGTTCCGGAAAGCAATATGATTCGTTGGCCGCCGGAAAAGAGAGATATCTGGCAAAATCGAGAACCGCCTCCGTCTGGTTGTTCCGTTCGGCTTGATGATTCCAGCCCAGGGGGCCCCGCAACGTTTTTGTGAGAAGCCCATAACGGATCACCTTGCCTGACGGAAGCAGAGAGGAGAGCATGGTAAAAAGCGGCCGATCGTACACCATGATGTATCGGTATGATTGGTGATCGATTCCGGAGACAAAGAAGACGATCTTGGCCAGAAAGCCCGCCAGCGTCTTGGACTGGTTACAGGGGAGATAGCTCGTGAGGATCCCGTACGTTTTTAGAAACCGCCCGAACGATTCATAGGCCTGCTCGATCACGACTTCGACGTCAAAGTCCTTTTGCAGCACCGTAACCAGCGGCAGATGCATAATCAGATCCCCCAACCCTGAGTAGGGGATCAGGAGAACCCGTTCCCGTGACTGCGCGTCCACTACGTGGTCCTGCTCCTTACTGTCTTGCGCGATCCCCACCAAGTGATCAGGAAGAGGACATCCATCTTAGTGGCCCTTCCAGGGAGGACGTTGTGGGTGAAAGCACTGCCAATCAGCCGACAAACCTTGGGGCGTAGCAACCGAGTGCGATGGTTGGATAATAGTAAAACTATAAGAGGCTGGGCAGCGAATTGTCAATCCAAAATTGGACGGCGTTTGACATTTCGCTGAGCGTATGGCATCCTCATCCTCGCAGCGGAAAGCGGATTGTTGAAGATTCCAAAGGAACTCAATTCGACCTGGCACAATTTCTCAACCGTCTTGACGCACCGAGGGCGCCTGTCCCCTAGTATGCCGCCTGTTGATCTCAGTCAGTACACCAGCCGGATCGACCGGGACCGGAATCTGAAAGAAGAAGTCTTTGTCTTTCAGCATGAAGGCGCCGGCCTGTTCGGGCTCCTGCACCTGCCGCTCGCGGTCCAGCCCGGCCTTCGGCGGGCCGGCTTGGTTCTGTGTCCTCCTTTTGCTGTGGAGCAGGTTGGCGCCTCGCTGCTACAGGTAGAGACGGCGCGCGTCCTGGCAGCGAACGGACTTCCCGTTCTCCGTTTTCACTATCGCGGTTCTGGCGACAGCGACGGCGAGTTCGAGGAGGTCACGCTGTCGGGCCACGTTTCTGATGCCCTGCGGGCGGTCGATCTGCTCTGCGAGCGGGAGCGAGTGGAACAGGTTGGTCTCCTGGGAATTAGGCTCGGTGCGACCGTGGCAGCGCTTGCGGCGGAGGCTGACTCTCGGGTCAGAGCCCTGGTCCTTTGGGAACCGGTGGCTCGACCCCGGGCGTACTTCAATGAGTTCCTCCGGGCGAAGATCTTCTCCGAGCTGATGAATCATCAGCAGCCGAGCGCATCGGTGAACCAGATGCTGGACGAGATGCGACGGACAGGGCAGGTCGAAGCGCTGGGCTATCCCTTATACCGGCGTCTCTTCGATGACGCGGCTTCGGTCGATCTGATGAATGACCTCAGGACCTTCTCCGGCTCCGCCCTTGTGGTGCAGATTTCGCGGAAGGCAAAGGTGCAATCGGAATTTCAGAAGCTGTGCCAGCGTCTCGAGGCCAATGGCGCCCGGTGCGACCTGGAGGTAGTGATGGAAGAGCCCGGTTGGTTTTTTGGGGTGGATACGCCGTATCGATCGGAGCGTCTCATCGGGCTGACGCGGAACTGGTGCCGTCAGCATCTTGTGTGAGCATGGCGATCGAGCGCCCGGTCATCTTTCCCAGCAGCGGCTATGACCTCTTCGGCATGCTGACTCTCCCCGAGGCGGAATGGCATCAGGAGCGGGTCGGCGTCATCCTGCTGGCCGGCGGGATCATTCCGAGGAGCCACCGCAACCGGATGTGGGTCAAGGCAGCGCGGCGGTTAGCCGCGCTGGGCTTTTATGTCCTCCGATTCGACTACCGCGGCGTCGGCGACAGCAGCGGTTCTCTGTTCGAGATGCGGCTCGACCGCCCTTTCACCGAGGACGTCGTGGCTGCCGCTACCTTCCTTCGGAAGGTAGCTAATGTCGATCGACTCATTCTCGCCGGTACCTGCTTCGGCGCGCTCACCGTCCTGAGCGCGGTGGAGGCTGCGGCCCCCATTGACGGCCTCATCTTAGCGGCAACGCCGATCTTTGAGCGGGAGCGCAGGCGGTTCAAGCCCCCAGGGGAGCGGCGGTTGCGGCGGTTGCTCCGCAAAGTAGGCGAGCAGCGGGTCATCAGGTCGATCCTCGCAGGCGAGACGTTGGACGCCGCTTGGCGTGTTGTCACCCGGCTGGCCAGCGCCGGCGCCAAGACAACGGAAGCCATCATGAGCCTTTTCATGCGGATCTTTCGCTCTGACAACGGGCCGGGATCCTCTGTCGCCCCAAGCCAACGGGTAAGCGAACAGTTCGCTCAGCCATTTATCGCCGCACTTCGAACCCAGGTTCCAGTACTCTTCATCTACGGGGAGGAGGACTTCAGCTACGCAGAGTTCAGCGTAAGCGTTGACGGGCTGGTGGCCAGGGCCGGAGCGCCCCGATCTGAACCGGGCTACGAGTTGCATCTGCTGAAGGGAGAGGTGCACCGCTTTCTCAGCGTCCGGATCCAGGAGGAGGTGGTGGACAAGTTGGTGGATTGGGTCGCCTCCCGCTTTTCCGCGCCATGCGGCGCCCCTCGTATTCGTTGATGGAGCAGCCGCTCTTCTTCACGCATAGAGGTGCAAGGTTGTATGGTGTCCTGCACCTGCCGGATCAAACGGTGTGCGCGCGGCGGGTCGGCTTTGTCCTGTGCCTGCCGCTCCATGATGAAGGTGTCCGAGCCTACCGCGCGCTTGTAGAGTTCGCCAGGGAGCTGGCTGGACGCGGTTTCGCCGCGCTACTCTTCGATTACCGCGGTTGCGGGGAGAGCGAGGGGGAGTTCGAGGAGTTGTCCCTCGGGACCTGCGCCGAGGACATCCGCGCTGCCATCGAACTGCTGATGGAGGAGGCCGAGGTGGATGCGTGCGGCCTCGTGGGGTTGCGGTTAGGCGCAACAGCCGCTGCGCTCGCGGCGTCAGACCCGGCAGTAGGTGAGCGAGTCTCCCGTCTGATCCTTTGGTCGCCGGTGGTGGATACCAGGGGCTACTTCCGCGATCTCTTGCGGAGCCGTCAATTCACCGAGTTTTGCTGCTTCGGACGGACCCGCAGTACTATGCAGGCATTAACGTCTGTCCTGGAAGCGGGCGAGGCGGTGGACCTGCAGGGCTACCGGGTCGGGAGGCAATTGTATCAGGAATGCGTCTTGGCGCCCCCCTTGGAGGGGGCTTGGTCTTATCAGGGAGACGCGCTGATCGTGGATGTGCTGACAAAGACGGGGCGTGATAAATCGGTGTCCCGCCTCTGGCAAACGATCTCAAGTGCCAACATACGGGCAGCCTATAGAACTGTGCCGGGATATCCTTTCTGGGAGATTCCGCGTGTGGCCATGCCGACCGCGTTGTATGAAACAACATTTCGCTGGATCGAGTCCCTTCCTCGGGACACCCTAAACCTTCACCCTACGATGCTGTCTAACCCACGACTACGGACACGACAGTCCGTTTCGGCTTCAGCCGGGGGATCCCCTTTCTCCATGGATGAGCAAGAGGGGATAGACGGCCATCGGGCAGGGATGATCGCCGAGCCGATGACTGAACGACCGGTCAGCATCAGGGTCCAGGGGAAGGCGCTTATCGGGACCTTACATTACCCCGAGCTCGAGAGAAGGGATGGGACAACGGGTGGGATCGTCGTCGTTGGTGGCGGTCTGTACCGGCGATCCGGCCTGCACCGGATCTTTGTGGCGGCGGCGCGGGCGTTCGCTCGGGCCGGCTTCGTTGTCCTTCGCGTTGACCAGCCGGGCCTAGGTGACAGTGAGGGGGTGTTCCAGAATTTTCGGAATGGAGAAGGGGAGCGTTACAACGTTGACGAGGCGCGGACGGCCGTGGAGTATCTCCTCAAGGAGATAGGATTGAACGAGGTGACCATCCTGGGCCAATGCCACGGCGCCAAGACCGCCGTCCTGACCGCATTGGACGATGCCCGGGTACGCCGTCTCATCCTGTGGTCGATGCCGATGGTCTCAGTGAATCTCGGAGAGGATCGTACGGTTGCTATTGAAGAGACTCAAGGGCCAGATGGGGGGCCGTTCGAACGAGTGCTTGACGCCTTCGTCGCGTCCAAGCGTGAGACCTTGCTGGTGTACGGCGAAAAGGATCCGGCCTTCGCCGACTTTGAGGGCTTCCTCCGCCGGCGCGGCCTACGCACGGAGGAGATCGATAGCGAGATTCCCCAATGGGAGGCGCACCGTATCCCTTACGCCAATCACGATTTCACAACCGTCGGCTGGACGGAGGAGGCGATTCAGCGCTCTCTTCGGTGGCTGGTCGCGCGGCAGCAGAGCGATGGACTTTTCGTGGAGTGACGGCGATCTGGCTCTCCGGGAGGCGATCGTCAAGTTCGCCGCCAGGGAGCTGAACGAGGGTCTCGTGGAGCGCGACCGGAAAGGCGAGTTCTCCCACGAGGGCTGGCAGAAGTGCGCTGAATTCGGCATCCAGGGTCTGCCGATTCCGGAGGAGTACGGGGGCCGCGGGGTGGATATCCTGACGACCATCCTGGCGTTGGAGGCGTTGGGATACGGCTGCCGGGACAACGGCCTCCACTTCGCCATCGCGGCCCACATGCTGAGCTGCGAGGTCCCGATCTGGAAGTTCGGGAGCGACGAGCAGAAACGACGGTATCTGCCCAAGCTCTGTTCGGGCGAATGGATCGGCGTGCACGCCATGACCGAGCCGGACTCAGGCTCCGATGCCTTCGCGATGCAGACCAGGGCCGAACGGAAGGGAGATCGATACGTTCTGAACGGGCGGAAGACCTTTATCACCAGCGCCCCGGTCGCCGATCTCCTGCTGATTTTCGCCAGTCTGGATCCGACCAAGGGCGCACGCGGCATTACCGCCTTCCTGGTAGAAAAGGGGACGCCCGGACTCGTGGTCGGCCGGGAGTTTGAGAAGATGGGACTCAGGACCTCTCCGATGGGGGAGCTGGTCCTGGAAGACTGCGAGGTCTCGGCGGGGCAGCTTCTCGGCAAAGAGGGGGCCGGCGCAGCCATCTTCAACACCTCGATGGAGTGGGAACGAAGCTGCATCGTGGCCAGTCAGGTCGGCGCGATGGAGCGTCAGCTCGAGCGGTGCGTGCGGTACGCCAGGGAGCGCCGGCAATTCGGCAAGCCGATCGGGAAGTTCGAGGCGATCTCGGACAAGCTTGCGGAGATGAAGGTGCGCCTTGAGACTGCGCGGTTGTTGGTGTACAAGGTCGGGTGGCTGAAGCGGCATGGCAAACAGGCGGCCCTCGAAGCGGCCATGGCCAAGCTGTACGTGAGCGAGTGCTGCGTCAAGTCCAACCTGGATGCCGTTCAGATCCACGGCGGCTACGGCTACATGACGGAGTTCGAGCTGGAGCGGGAGCTTCGGGACTCGATCGCCGGGACCATCTACTCCGGGACTTCCGAGATCCAGCGGCTGATCATCGCCGGCTGCCTCGGCGTCTAGAGCGTATCAAGGCGACACATCATGCGTATCCGAACGAGATCGTTCCTGCTGACCGCGGTAGCCCTCTGGATGGCTGGGATCTCCCTTCTTCATCTGACGCTCAACGTCGGCTGGGGCTCCGTGGCGAGTAAGGTCGGGGGATTGTTCAAACGACAGGAGGCAACCCTCTGGGTCGGGTACCTGCCCGTCACCTGAAACCTCACCCTGCCCGTCGCCTGTCAGGCGATGTCGTTGTCGCTCCCGCCATCCTCAAAAGGACCGATCCAGGCCAAAAAGTTTCAAGGGTTCCCGGAGTTGAAGGAGGCGTTCATGGCGCGCAAGGTCGATGCGGCCTACCTGCTGGCGCCGCTCGCCATGGAACTGCGATCGAAGGGGGTGCCGCTAAAGGTCGTCGCGCTTGGGCACCGCTCCGGGCATGTGGTAATGGTTCGTGCAGACTCGGCAATAAGAGACTTCAGGGATCTGCGAGGCAAGGTCGTGGCCGTCCCGAGCCGGTTCGCTACGCAGCAACTCATCATCTGGAAGCTGATGAAAGACGCCCACATGACCTGGAGCGACTTCCAGGAGGTGGAGATGAACCCGCCGGATATGCCGGCCGCTCTTGCCTCGCATGTGATCGACGCCTACGCCACGGGGGAGCCGTTCGGCGCGGCGGCCGAGATGGCCGGCTACGGTCGCGTCCTGGCTATGACCCGCGACGTATGGCCGACCTACTTCTGCTGCGTGCTCACCGTGCGGGAGGAGTTCCTTCGGGAACATCGACCGATCGTGCAGCAACTGGTCACCGAGATTCTGGCCGCAGGCCGATGGCTCGATGCTTCGATGAGCAATCGGTTTATGGGGGCCGAGATGGCGGCCCGACCTGACTATTTCAACCAAAAGCCTGAGCTGATCAAGTTCGTATTGAGTCATCCAATGGATCGGGTAACCTATACCGAGTTAGTGCCGCTTCCCGAAGAGTTCGACGACTTGATGAAGCTGGCCTTGGAGGCCGGGGTACTGAAGCGGCCGGTGTTTGCCCGGGAGTACGTGGACGACTCGCTTGCTAAGGCTGCACTGGAGGCGGAGCGGCGCGCCGGCGGGCCCCCTAAGGTTGATCCGACGATCAGAACGGGATCGGGCCAGATGGGGGGCATGAAGATGGATGAGGCGCAGATGAAAGGGATGGGACGATGAGAGAACGGACGACAGGTAACGTCCTCTTCCGCATCGTGTCGCCGGTGGCGGTCTCGGGTCTGCTGGTCGCCCTCTGGTGGATCGCCGTATCCATGACGCGCGATTCGATCATGCCAACGCCTCTCCAGGTGGCGCTCGGTTTTGGAGAGCTGGTTCAAAAGGGCCTACTGGTCAAGTATACCGTTGCCTCCCTTTTCCGCGTCACCTGGGGCTACCTGCTGGCGCTGAGCCTCGGCGTTCCGCTTGGCCTCGCGCTTGGCTGGTTCGCGCCGGTCTCCATTGCCGTCAATCCGATTATCCAACTGCTGCGGCCGATCTCGCCGATCGCCTGGACGCCCCTGGCTATCCTCTGGTTCGGGGTCAGCGATCTCTCGCCGATCTTCCTGATCTTCCTCTCGACCTTCTTCCCGGTCGTGGTCGCCTCGGCGGCTGCCGTCGGCCAGATCAACCGGGTCTATGTCCGCTCTGCGATCAACTTCGGCATCTCGGGATACGCCCTCTTTCGCAAAGTCATCCTGCCGGCCTCGGTCCCGCAGATCTTGACCGCGATGCGGGTGGCCCTTGGAGTCGCCTGGCTGGTGGTGGTGGCGGCTGAGATGATCGCCGTCAACTCCGGCCTCGGCTTCCTGATCATCGATTCCAGGAACGCCGGCAATCGGTACGATCTGGTGGTGGCGGGCATGGTTATTATCGGACTCATCGGCCTTGTCCTCGACCTGGCTATGCGACAACTGAGGCGGATCAAGGAGTTCGAGTGGGGGTTCCTCGGTGGATAGGCCGAAGATCGATGTCAGGGATCTCTGGAAGCGATTTGATGGACAGGGCACTTCGATCGAGGTCCTGAGCGGGGTGAGCTTTCAGGTTCACGACGGCGAGTTTGTCTGCTTCCTGGGGCCCTCCGGGTCCGGCAAGACGACACTGCTGCAAATCATCGGCGGTTTTGACGCCCCCAGCCGGGGCGAGGTGTTGGTGGATGGGGAGGTGGTGGCGGGACCGCACCCAAAGCGCATCTTTGTGT
This sequence comes from Candidatus Methylomirabilota bacterium, assembly GCA_023249055.1. Taxonomy (GTDB): domain Bacteria; phylum Methylomirabilota; class Methylomirabilia; order Methylomirabilales; family Methylomirabilaceae; genus Methylomirabilis. The sequence continues at coordinate 11,019 of JAHFDH010000002.1, read as the reverse complement.
TTCAGGAGTCCGGGATATTCCCTTGGCTGCAGGTCAGGCAGAACATCGGCTTGGGATTAGGGGAACTGCCCCCCCTGGAGCGGAAGCGGATCGTGAGCCACTATATCGAGATGGTCGGCCTCTCAGGCTTTGAGGCGGCCTATCCGCATGAGCTGTCCGGCGGGATGAAGCAGCGCGTACAGGTGGCGCGGGCCCTCGCCGTGAACCCTGATGTCCTGTACATGGACGAGCCGTTCGGCGCCCTCGATTCGCTCACGCGCCTCAAGATGCGGGCCGAGTTGGTCAGGATCTGGGAACGCGAGCGCCGTACGATCCTCTTTGTCACGCACGACATTGACGAGGCGATTCAGTTAGCCACCACAGTGATCGTCTTTACGCCGCGCCCGACAAGGATCCAGACCGTTATTGAGGTCCCGTTGCCGCGACCTCGCGACCTGGAGAGTCCCGCGTATCTGGCGATCAAGGAGCAGATCTGTCAGGAGATGGGCGTACCCCTGCGGATCTGAGCGAGGAGGCGAGCGACCGGCATGACCTATCTGTTGCAGCAGCTTCTGATGCGGTCGGCCGTGGCCCGTCCGGACCGCGTCGCGGTCACCTGCGGCGGGGAGGCGATCAGCTATGGAGACCTTGACCGGCAATCGAACCAGCTTGCCCGAACGCTGGCCGAGATCGGCGTCGAGCGAGGGGAACGGGTCGGCATCTATCTGAACAAGTCGATCGCCTCGATTGTGAGCCTGTTCGGGATTCTCAAAGCCGGCGCGGCGTACGTTCCCCTCGATCCATTGGCCCCGGTGAGCCGCCTGGCGTTCATTCTGCGTGATTGCGGCATCCGTTGCCTGATGACCTCTACCGGCAAGGTCGCCGCGATCCATTCGATGATGGAGGCCGGCGCGCCGCTGCACACGCTGGTGCTTGTCGATCAGTCCGGCCCAACCGCTGATATCGTTCCCTCGCCTCGCAAGGGCGTTACCTGGGGAGAGGTTCTGCGCGCCGATGCTGCTGTGCCCGCGTCAGCGGAGCAATCGATTGAGACCGATCTGGCCTACATCCTGTATACCTCCGGCTCGACCGGAGAGCCGAAAGGGGTGATGATCTCTCACCAGGCGGCGCTCACTTTCATTCGCTGGGCGATCGGCTGTTTCGGGATTACCGCGCATGACCGAATCTCGAACCACGCCCCCTTGCAGTTCGACCTCTCGGTGTTCGATATCTTCGCCGCTATGGGAGGCGGCGCCACGCTGTGCCTGGTGCCGGACGGGATCTCAGCTTTTCCGATCCGCCTGGCGGAGTTCATCCACCAGGAGCAGATCACCATCTGGTACTCCGTCCCCTCCGCCCTGATCCATCTGATCGCGCATGGGGAGTTGGGGCGGTTTGACTTCCGCCGCCTTCGGGCCGTCCTGTTTGCGGGCGAGGTCTTTCCGGTGAAATACTTAACGGAACTGCGCCGCCTTATTCCCCACGCGAGGTTGTACAACCTGTATGGCCCGACGGAAACCAATGTGTGCACCTACTACGAGGTTGGGGAGATCCCCTCGGATCGCAAAGAACCCTTTCCAATCGGCCGGGCCTGTGCCAATATAGAAGTCTTCGCTCTGGGTACGGGGGGAGAGCGGATCGGCCCCGGAGAGGAGGGTGAGCTGTATGTCCGGGGTCCCTGCCTGATGAAGGGCTACTGGGGCCGGCCGGACAAAAGCGCCGAGGTCCTGGCCCAGAACCCGGGTGTGAAGGCATACGCTGATCCGATCTATCGAACCGGGGACTTGGTCCGTCTCGATCGGGACGGCAATTACACCTTCGTTGGGCGCAAGGACCAGATGATCAAAAGCCGGGGATACCGGATCGAATTGGGCGAGATCGAGGCGGCGCTGTACGCCTATCCCGGTGTCCAGGAGGCGGCGGCGCTGGCGGTCCCGGATGAGGAGATCGGCAACCGGATCAAGGCAGTGATCGTCCCATCGCCGGAGCGCCAGGTTGGGGCGGCGGCGATCAAGCGGTTCTGCGCAGAGCGCCTGCCGAGGTACATGGTGCCTGAGACGATCGACTTTCTGAGGGCTCTGCCGAAGACGGCGACCGGCAAGATCGACCGGCGGCGGCTGGCCGAGATGGACGGGTGTGGAGAATAACCTGTGAGCCAGGCGCAAGAGTGGTCGCACGCCCAGATTGAGCGCGAGCTCAGGTCGTTCATTGCTGAGGAGTTATATTTCGGCGCCGACCAAGGGACTATCGCCGGCGATCAGCCGCTTCAAGAGACCGGAGTCATCGACTCGATGGGGATGCTTCGACTGGTCACCTTCATCGAGCAGACCTTCGGGATCGAGGTCCTGGATGGGGAGATCGTGCCGGAGCATTTCGCCACCCTTGGCGATATCACCTTATTCATCGAGCGCAAGCGCGCGGGCGTTTCATGAGAGTGTTTCGCTGTGCTCGCAAGACTTGGAAGGGTGGCTTGCAACGACGCTGAATTGTGGCCAAAATGTCGCCGTGAAGGCCAACAATGATGGCGACGTTCCTGTGCGCTGGTATCGTGTGGGTCCCATTATGCTGCTCCTACTAGCTGTTCACACCTCCGCCGTTGCGGAAGGTCAAAAGGCAAATCCTTGCGAGGATTGGCGTCAAGGCGCCTCGGAGACGATGTTCCGCATTTCAGCCGCTCAGTCCAGGGCTGAAGAGGGGATTAAAGTCATCTTGGGTATTAAAAAGGGAGAGCGGGACGTACAAGGAAAATTTGAACGCGAACGAAAACGGTTCGAGCGCGCTGTCGAGGAGGCGGTGACGGCCAGCAGATTGGCTATTCAAGAGTCCGAGCAGCTCACCCAACGTCTGAAGGAGGCGAAGACGCGATGCCCCGAAGCAGAGCTTCACGGGATCAGGTGGGCTCAGTGGTGGTTTGATAACCATGGGCCAATCGTGATGATGCGCGCTGGTTACCTTGCGGCGGCCAGGCTCGACTTCCCGCGAGCGGAATCGATCTTTGAACAGATTATCGTTTTAAGCCGTAGTTCAGACAATCCGAACTATGCAGGCATGATGGACCGGGCGAAGCGGTCGCTGGAAATCGTCAAGATGGGGAAAGTGCCTTTCGTACCCCATGAACGCAAATACCAGAAGGAGCACAATCCCGGCAAAGTCCCCCCCCCTGAATACGTTCCAAGACCAACAGGAGGGAAACCGTGAAGCGCGCAACACGATTCTTGATCGCGATCCTCGCGGCCATACTGTCCTTTGGGCCGTTGGCGCTGGCGGCGGATCCTTTTACGGCTATGGGAGTGTTGATCTTGACCTCACCCTCTGTCGCGCCGGCCTTTACCCTCTCAAGCACCACGGGCAGCAAAGTCTCTTTGGAATCAGTCCGGGGGAAGGTGGTCCTTGTGTATTTCGGGGCGAGTTGGTGACAGTTCTGCCGACGGGAGTTGCCCGTCATCGAGCGTCTGTACCAGGAGTTTAACAAGCAGGGCTTTGCGGTGCTGTTTGTGGATCTTCTCGAGTCTCCTGCTGCCGTCAAGGAACTTGGTCAGACCCTCGGGCTTCACTTTCCGCTACTCCTCGACTGGGATGGACAGGTGATGCGGAGCTATCGGGTCGTCTCGACCCCCCACGCTTTCTGGCTTGACCGCGCCGGTCGCGTCGTTGCCAGCCACATCGGGGGTCGGAATTGGGAATCCTCTGATGCACACGTACTGATCCGGGAGTTGTTGAAGCGGTAGAGTCTCCGACGGAACAGGAAATCGGAATCGTAAAGGAGAACAGCATGGTCAAGCGCAAGTACGATGCCATCGTGATTGGGGGCGGTCCCGGCGGGTCGGCAGCCTCCACCTTTCTGGCGAAGAAGGGCTACTCGATCCTCTTGCTGGAGAAGGAGCGGTTCCCGCGCTTCCATGTCGGCGAGTCGCTGATCCCGGGAGCGCTGGAACTACTGTGGGAGCTTGGCGTGGACGAGGAGGTCGAGCGAGCGGGCTTCATCCACAAGCCCGGTGGCAATCTGGCCACCCGGTTGGGCGAGTATGTGAAGTTCGATTTGACTCTCATCGCCGACCAGCTTCGCAGGCCGTATTCGTACGAGGTATTGCGCTCTACGTTCGACCAGATCCTCCTGAACCACAGCCGGGCGCATGGCGTCGAGGTCCAAGAGGAGTGCAGGGTGGAAGAGGTTCTGATGGTGGACGGCCGAGCGGTCGGCGTCGCATACCGTTCAGCGCGCGGGCGGGAGGGGCGAGTTCATGCCCCCATGATCATCGACGCCAGCGGCCGCGATACCGTGCTGGCCAGGCGACTGCGTATGAAACGGAAGGACCCCGTCCTGAATAAGGTCTCGGCTTTTGCCCATTTCACCGGTGTACGGCGTGATCCCGGGCCGGCCGAGGGCAACCTGATCATTGCGATGTTCCCTCATGGCTGGTTCTGGATTATCCCGTTGGCGGGTGAGGCGACCAGCATCGGCGTGGTGGTGGACGTGAGCTATGCCAAGGCGTTCCCCGGCGGCATGGCATCGCTATTTGCCGACGCGATTCGGCAGTGTCCGTTTGTGGCCGACCGGATGCGGGCGGCTACGCAAGTCACCAAACTGTATGTGACGTCCGACCTGGCGTATCAGTCAAAACGGTTCGCAGGCGACGGCTTCATCCTGGTGGGTGATGCCGGGCTCTTCATCGACCCGATCTATTCGGCTGGTGTGTACCTGGCGCTGAAGACAGGAAAGTTGGCCGCCGAGCTGATCGATCACGCCTTCAAGGCGGGAGATTTCTCGGCCGCGACCTTTCGGCCTTACGGGGAGACGATCCTCCGAGAGGCCGAGGTGATTTATCAGCAGGTGTGTGGCTGGTACCGTTTCATGAACAACGAAAAGCGAGTGGAACGTCTTGTTCCCCTGATGGTCCGATTTACTTCGATCCGCCGAAACTTCACGATGTTGTTTAGTGGGATGTACGACCAGATCGATCCCGACCGGGTAGCCTTCGCCCAGATGCTGAAGGATCCGTTGTACCGGGGTGGGCAGACCTGCGGACAGGAGGCAGTGGCGACGCGATGACACAGGACGTTGAAGCTGGAATCAAGAAAATTATCGTCGAGAATCTCGAACTTGACGTCAAGGTCGGGCGGATCACGCCTGAGACGCCACTGATCGATGGCGGTCTGAACATGGACTCGATCGCCGTACTCGAGTTGATTTCGTTGGTCGAGGAGGAGTTTGGGATCACCGTGCGCGACGAGGATATGAGCGTCGAGCTGCTGGGGACTGTCGGCAGCCTAGCGGCGTACATCAGGAAGCAGTTAGAAAACCGGTGATGTCCACCCTCGTGAGCGAAACGAGCGCGCTTGCCCATTGCCTCCCTATTGGCAGGCCGCGGTGAATCCAACGGTAGGTTTCTTTTTGCTGATCGTGACCGATTGACCGGGTGGCGTGAAACTGCATCCTGCTTTGCTGGGAGTCACGATATAGGTCCCGGCGGCTAACCGGTTGAAACGGTATTTGCCTTTGGCGTCTGTTAGAACACTGCTGCTACACCCCCCCGAACCGGTCAAGGTCATCAGCCCCCCTGCAATCCGGGCTCCGTTTAGAGTGTTGACCGTTCCTTGAATTGCCAGACTGCCGGTTCCGACGCAAGCCGCCCCGCCGGCGGTGACAAGCGTCTCAGTGGTGGCGGCATTGTTGGCAAGGTCGGGATCCGGCTCATTTCCGGTCACGCTGGCGCTGTTGGAGATGGTTCCTGCTCCGGTAGGGACCACGTAAATGTTGAGGGTGACCTGGCTCCCGCTGGTCAGACTCCCCAGGCTGCATGTGACTGTCCCGGACGTCTCCGTGCAGGGTGAGGTGGCGGACAGGAAGGTAGCGCCCGCCGGCAGCGTGTCCGTGACTACGACCCCGGTCGCCGCGTCAGGACCATTGTTGATCACCGACAGAGTATAGGTCAGCGTCCCTCCAAGAGGAATAGGATCCGGGAGATCGGTCTTGACAATCGAAAGGTCGGTGCCCGGTGGGAGTCCGCAGGAGGGGAACCGGAAGGCGCCGATGCGGGTCCGCCAGCCGGAGGAACTGGTCGATGCGTAGTACTCCTGCGTGTACCAGAAGGTGCAGTCATCCACCGGATCGACGCTCATGCTGCTGTAGTCGCCCCAGCGGGAGAAGCCGGACGTCTGTGAGCCGGTGCCGGCGATCAGTTCCATCTCGCCTTGGGGGAGCGTTCCAAGCGGATCGTCCGTTAATCTCCCGACATACCGGATAGAGGGGAAGAGATCGCCGTCGGAGACGCTGTAGCCCAGGGCCATGTTCCCGTTCTTGTCCATCGCCACGCTTCCCATCCACCGATGCGCGCTGTCAGGGGCATAGGTGCCCTGTTGATAGATAACGGGCGTCCCGCCGGGATCGCGTATCTCATACCATCGGATGCCCGCGTGGTCGGTCCCGTCGACGTCCACGGTGTGGTTGACTACCAGCGAGTCGTGGTCGCCGAAGTGGCGGTATTGCAGCCGATACATCAGCCGGTCGGAGAGCGCGTCCAGCCTGCGGGTCGTGCCATGCTGCGGGATACAATTAGCAGAAAAATTGCACAGATTGGCATCGAATGGAGCGGTATCCAGGATCGTGTTCGGGTTGCCGGATACGCCGAAGGTGGAGTCGGCCGTGGTTGTCCAATCTACGTGGAAAGCCCATATCCGTAGGCTATCGGTCGGGAATCCAAATATCGTGTCGTCAACCTCGACGACGAAGTTCGGCGTTCCGTCTGGGGGCGGGGGACCATTCAGGTGGGCGGGCAGCATGCCGCCAAAGTTGGGGTTCACGCTGAAGAGGTCGAAGTAGACCATCTGCGCCGGCAAGCCATCCAGCATCTTCTGGCGCTCGAAGGCGACCACGCCCGCGCCCGACGAGGTATTGCCGATAAACTGATTGGCTGTCATATAGTAGCCATCGGGCCACACCCCGAACTTGGGGTAGTCATTGAATTTGGTCGTACTGTACACGAACGCGTAGCGGAACCAGGCGCCAGTGGGATCGCCGGTCTGGGAGATGGCGATGCACTGGAAAAAGGGAGGGCCGGTATCCGCATTGGCAAATTGGCTCATCAGCCAGCGATCAGCCAGGTGATCGTACAGGACGATCGGGTCGCCGTCGTTCGTGGTTTGGCATGGCCCGCCGAAGTCGGTCCAAAGCGTATTACCGGCGGCAGGCCCAAAGAGGAGGGTGCCGCTTTTGTTGTAGATGGCAAAGGACAGATTGACCCATTGCACATAGTGGTTGAGACCCACGTCGCCGTTGGTGTCCGGCGGCAGGACAGCGTCCACATTACTGATTCCCTCGAAGCTGCGGATAGGTGACGGCATGGTCAGCGCTCCGGACCAGTTTTGAATGACCAGGTCAAGCGCCTGCACCTTGCCGAACGGCGCGGCGATGCCTTCCCGTTTGGGCAGGGGACGTAGTGGGATGACGCGCATTGGAGCCGCGGGCGATGGCGGTATCACCTTCATAGAACGCAGGGGAGGCGAAAGGTCGTGCTTCGCGGCGGCCGCTACTTGGGGTCGGAGCGGAGCGTCTGGCGTTGCTGCGAAGCCTTTCCCAGCGCACACGAGCGTCCCGAACCCGACGAGCGCCGATATGATCATGACACGACGTTTCATGCGATGACACATCGACTGATCCTTCCTGTGTGATACGACAGAATTCTTAAGTGGCGCCGCTTTTATCCGGTCGGCAGACTCCATCAAACGACTGCTCGATGCCGAGAGTCAAAATAAAGTGTAGATAAAAGGCGCAATGGCAGTTCCCTGAGCGAAGATCATCAGCAGGCCGAAGCCGAG
>JAHFDH010000002.1:0-3125 GCA_023249055.1 Candidatus Methylomirabilota bacterium | reverse complement strand
AGCGCCGCGCCAATCGCCCCGCCCGAATCGCCTGGCGCGGGGTGGATGAACAGTTCCTCAATCGGCGTCTCCCGCAGTATCCGGCCGTTGGCGACGCTGTTCATGGCGACGCCTCCGGCTAGACAGAGTCGGCGCTGGCCGGTCTCGCAGCACAAATGCCTGACCATCTTCAGCAGGATCTCCTCGGTGACGGCCTGAATGCTGGCGGCCACGTCCGCGTAGTACGGCTCTATGCCTTCGCTCTTTCTCGGATCTCTCGGTTCGCCGAACAGGGTTTCGAACCGGCGGCTGAACGTGCGGGTTGATGAGTGGTGGAAGGAGAAGTAGTCCATATCTAGTCGCACGGAGCCGTCGGGGGAGATCTCGACCACTTGCATCACCTTATCCACGTACCGGGGCTGGCCATATGGCGCCATTCCCATGACCTTGTACTCGCCCTCGTTCACCTCAAAGCCGAGAAAGGCCGTAAAGGCGCTATAGAGCAGGCCGACCGAGTGGGGGAACCGCATCTCCGCCGTCAGTCTGATCTCGTGACCCTGCCCGACTCCCCGGGTTGCCGTCGCCCACTCGCCGACCCCATCGACGGTCAGGATCGCCGCCTCCTCGAAGGGGGAGCAGAAGAACGCGCTGGCGGCGTGGGAGAGGTGATGCTCAACGAACAGGATCTGCCGTTCGGGGATCCGCAGCTTCTCCCGGATCAGCGCCTTGATCCAGAGCTTCTCATGGAGCCAGGTGATCATCGCCTCACGGAAGACCTTGTAGGATTGCGGGCACGTCTGCAGGATGCTCATTATCAGCCGCTCGAACTTCAGAAACGGCTTCTCATAGAACACGGCGTACTCGACCTCAGAGGCGGTGATGCCGGCCTCTGCCAGGCAGAAATCGATAGCCCGGTGTGGAAAGCCGTAGTCGTGCTTGCTCCTGGAGAACCGCTCCTCTTCGGCTGCCGCCACTAGGACCCCGTCGCGCAAAAGCGCCGCCGCCGAGTCGTGGTAAAAGCAGGAGATCCCCAGGATGACGCTCACGACTGGCGTTTCCCCTCATCAAGGTCAGTGGCCTGCGGCTTCCTGGGAAGCCACCAAGAGGTCTGGCCATGCCCGCGCGTTAACGCCAGCGGATCAGCGAGCAGCTTGAGAACAAGGGCGACGGGCAGGACAGCGACACAGTAGAACGCCGTGAGCAGGATCCTGGCCTGAACGTTGCCGATCCGCTCCGCGACCCGCTTCCACCAGTGCCAGAGCCGCTTCACCCGATCAATCATTAGGTCCCCCCCCAAGCGTGTCATTCGAACCCGCCCTTACAGATTCAGAAACTCATCGACGCTCAGGCCGGCTTGCCGGAGAATCGCTCTGACCGTCCCTTCTGGCAGGGTGCCGGGATGATGCGGACGGTTGTCCGCGCCCGCGTGCTAGGATTCCACCAGATTTCATGACTGCCTTTGGCGTACCGGTCGAACCGAAATCCGGCGCGTCCGAGCTTGTGGGTGAGCTCCAGATACGTGAACCCCGCCAGTTGTCCCACTAGGCGACCGCGAGCGGAACCTGAAGTTCGAGGTGCTCCGGTGTCCCTGCCTGCAAGGCTGGCGGCAGGGCATCTCCGTGCTCTCGGTATGATTCAATCAGCTTGCGGGCTACGTCCTGCGCGATCTCGATGGTCTCGGCGAGGGTGCGGCCTTGCGCCACGAGTCCGGGCACATCATGGCTTGTCGCGACATAGCCTCCTTCCGGGAGCGTCTCGATATGAAGCTTGATCAAGGTTTCACTCATGGTTCTAGCCTCCCAATGATTGCATCGTTCCCCATGTGATTCCATCTCATTTGCTGGGGATGGGATGACACGGAACTAACAAGCCTACGATTAGTATAGAAGCCGCCTGTGGAGCGGCCAAGCGAACGCTGAGGGGCTGGGGCGCGAGGCGCGCAGCCGGCGCATGAGGTATTGCGAGGCGGAGCCGAAGCCATCTCACCGTTGTTCCTTTGGCTTCCCGTCCACCGGGTCCAGCAGCCGGTTTTTTACCAGATAGTCATAGATCGTCTGCGCGGCCAGGCGGTGGCCTTCGGCGTTCCAGTGTGCGTCTCGTCTGAAGTACAACAGCTGACCCGTTGCGGCCTGTTGTGCCTGCCGACGGAATAGGGGTGTCAGATCAAGATATTGAATGCCGTGCTCCGCGCACAACTGCTTCACAAGATCGTTCATGCTATTCAATTGGCGCTCCAGGCCTGGAGGGGCCTGCTCCTCAAGCAGGTGCCAGTAGGTTTGTGTCTTCGAGGGAATGAGCAGGATGATCAGCCTGGCGTGATGTTGATCGGTGAGTCGCTTCGCTTCCAGGATCGCCTCTTGAGCGACCTGCCAGCCCTTCAGCATGCGTTCACTGTCGTTCCAATTCAACGCGTCTCTCAAGGGCAAGGAGAGCTTGCCGCCGGTCGCCCCCGCCCGCTCCTGTCGGTCGTGCGTGAATGGCATTCCGACAAAGACATGATAGAGAGAGAAGTGTGACGCGAAGAGCCGCTCGATCGCTGTCGGAGGCCGGCGTTGTCTGGCGCAGGCGAAGTAGGCGTCTCTGTCGCGGGACTGGGTGAAGCAGTAGCTGTCGTCAAGATCGTTCTGAAAGATGGCATACAGAACCAGCTTTGGATTGAGCGGCATACCCCATCCCGCAAGGACCCTGGTGTACTGGGGAGGGGCATATCCGCCGACGCCCAGGTTAATGATCTCTTTCTCAAGCATACCGGACAGCAGTTCTGTCCACGTTTGTTCGATGTTGACGCTGTGACCGAACGTAAACGAATCCCCGACTGCCACGCCAATGACCGGCAACCGGGTCAGGTTACCCCGGAATCCGACCTCGGGGTAATTCAGGAAGGTTTTCATTCGCCATGTACGTTCGGGATGCTCGATCAGCAGGTCGATATTCGGTCTCATTTTCACAACCAGTTCGGGATCATCGGCGATAGTTGAATCGACGGCGGTGCGTACCCTTCCCACTTGAAGCGCTTGCTGAACCTGGCTGGGGAATAGTTCGGGCGCCATCCACAATAGCGCCTCCAGCACGAGCGCCGCCACAAGGATACCGCCGGCAATTGCTGTGATCCTGAACAGCCTCTTGCGTGCCGGGTAGTTCATCAC
>JAHFDH010000161.1 GCA_023249055.1 Candidatus Methylomirabilota bacterium | reverse complement strand
ATACAGAGCGCCACCCAGACAGAGAGGTAGCGCTCGAAGACGTTCAGCCGCGTTGCACTATCCACATCAAGATCCATTGATGAATGGCGCCAAAAAAAGTCAATCACATCGTTTCAGCGAAACGCGAGACCCACGTCCTCTTGGCTTCAGCGAGCTAATAAATCGCTCCAGATCCTCGATCGCCTGCGGGCTCAACGAGTAGTACACCCATCGTCCCTCCCGCCTGTCCGTCAGAATTCCGGCCTCCTTGAGCGTCTTGAGATGGAAGGAGAGCAGCGACTGAGTTGTCGCCAGCATGTTGGTCAAGTCGCAGACGCACCGTTCGCCGTCACTCAGACATTCGATGATCTGCAAGCGCGTTTCATCGGAGAGCGCATGAAACCAGTGTGCGGCACGCGTGAGATCCCTCGGCATCAGCAATAGCATGGACTGATTATATCAACAGTTATTGATTTATCAAACGATTATCGCTGCCCCACGATGTTCGCTCGGAACACGCGAGACAAGCGCTCCAGCACCTCGCCCTCCAAACCGACCCATCCCTCCTACGCCTGTTTCTGTCCATCGCCCCGATCGGCTGCCAACATCTTCATTGCCTCATGAGGCAGACGGTTCGTAGCGAATTCAATGACCCTGATGCTCGCCCTGCGGTTCCTCTTGTTGCGACGAGTCGTCTTGGTCGTCTTGCATCATTCCATCGTCCATCATCCCGCCGCCCTGCATCATGCCACCGCTCATCCCGTGCTGCCGCTCCTGCATCCGCTCCATCATTTTCTCGCGTATCGCTTGTTCCTTGTCGCGCTGCTCGGCAGTGAGGACCGCCATGGCGTCCCGTTTGGCCTTAATCGCCGCAACCTGGAGTCCGGCCGCCGCGGTTGCGCGTTGCTTCACTTGCGCCTCGATAGTCGCCAGAGTAGCCTTCTCGTCGTCCGTCAATGCCGCAATGTCCAAGTCGCTGACGCCGATCTCGGCCCTGGCCCGAAGACAGACACGCTCAAAATCGAGTCGGATTTTCTTCAGTTGCGCAACTTGGTCTTTTGTCAGACCGATCTCTTTCGCATGTCTGATGAGGTGGTGAAGGTAATGCCCATACCGAGGGTCTTCTGCCTCGTGGCTTTCGCGCCGCTCCTTCATCTCGCCCATATGCCGTGCCCTCTCTTGGGCCAAGGCTGACCGTACGCTTGGAGCCACAATCAACAAAGCTGCCACCAGCAACCCCATCAACAGTTTCATCTTTGTGTCCTCCTTTTCTGGATTCCGGCTCGCGCCCGCTATGCGAGCTTGGCCGGAATGACGTCAGGAGATAGACAGATATAATCCTTCTCCAGTCGTCGGTATCCCTCAGGTCCCGCTCAGTGTCTGAACCTTTCGTGGCAGGCATTGCAGTGTCTAATCAACTGAGAAAGGTCTGCAAGCGCCTTGTCCCTGTCCCCTTTCCTGGCATCTGCCGCGAGATCATCTGCCTTTAGGTGCATCGCCTTACCGAGGGCAAGGAAGTCTTTATCCCCGGCCAGATCTCCGAACATTGCACACATCTTCTCCTGCGCATCGCTCCATCCGAGATCCTTCGTCGCAATGTCGGCAGCCCGGCTCAGTTCATGTCCTGCGAGGGCCGCGGCAATCTCGCTTATCGCATCCAAGTGGTTCCGCATGATCCCTTTATGCATCACCTTCATAGGCTCCGGCATCTTTAACTCCGTCCGAGTATCTGCTTTAGGCCCCCCTTGTTCCATTATCATTTGATGCATCGCTGGATGGTCCAACGCAAATGCGCCGGTTGCAAAGATACCGAGTAACATCACAATCAATAGAACTGTTTTCACCTTGATTCTCCTTTTCAGCGTATTGTGTACACTCTATCAAAACCTCCCTTTTTGTCTTTTCTGAAAGGGGGTCTTAAAGTACGGGGAGGGGGGCGCAGGAGAGATCCTCGCTTTGGTCCGAATCCCGTAAGATGTTCAGGGACTCTAGTTCTTTGATGCCAATGTTCCTGACGGTGGCGCCACTGGTCACGGTACCACGCCAGCGGCCTTGAGCGCCTTGTAGGTCGTATAGCCTCCAGACAGATTCCGCGATCGGTACCCGTGCTGCGTCAGGAATCGCGCGGCGAAGTACGCGCGCTGTCCCACGGCGCAGTAGATCCAGATGTCGCGATCCTTTGCCAGATCGACGTAACGGGAGCGCAGCTGTGAGAGCGGCAGGTTGATCGCCTGTGCTATGTGCCCGCGGACGAACTCGTCGGGTTCGCGTACGTCGAGCAACAACGCATCGGTGCGGTCGAGCTCGAGCCAATCGGCCACCGGCATGTCGCCGTTCAGCACGTTCTCGGCGAGCATGCCGGCGAGGTTGACCGGGTCTTTTGCGGCCCCAAACTGCGGCGCATAGCACAGCTCGGCCTCAGCGAGATCGTGCACCGTGCCATTAAATTGAATTGCGGTCGCGATGACATCGATGCGCTTTTCTACGCCTTCGAATCCCAATGCTTGCGCGCCGAGGATGCGGCCGTTGGGCGTCGAGAACAGGAGTTTCAGATGAATCGGGCGGGCGCCGGGGTAGTAGCCGGCATGATGACCCGGGTGAAGGTACACCTTCTCGAAGCCCGTGACGCCGGCGCGCCGCAGTCCCTTTTCGCTGGCGCCGGTCGACGCGACGGTCAGACCCAACACACCAACCACCGCGGTGGCCTGCACACCGCGAAAATTCGTTGCACGCCCAGCGATAGATTCGGCGGCAACTCGTCCTTGCCGATTCGCCGGTCCCGCGAGGGGGAGCACAGTGTCTTGACCCGTGAGCACGTCTTGCACTTCGACGGCATCGCCGACTGCCCAGATGTGTGGATCGGAAGTGCGCATCTGTGCGTCGACGACAACACCTCCACGCGGGCCGATTACGAGACCGGCATCCTTGGCCAGCGTCGTCTCGGGTCGCACGCCGATGGCCAGAATGACGAGATCTGCGGGCAATCGTGTCCCGCTCTCTGCGATAACGACCAAACCGCCTTCATCGCGCTCTTCGATGCGCGCGAGTCCGTCGCCTAAATGGAGTCCTACGCCCTTTGCAGTCAGGTGTTCCATCAGCGGTACCGCCATCTCGGGGTCTAGCGTGGGCATGACCTGCGGCAGTTTCTCCAGCACTGTCACTGACAACTCGCGATGGATCAAGTTCTCGACCATTTCCAATCCAATGAATCCACCGCCGACAACGACGGCTGTTTTGGCGCTGTGATCGGCAATCCACGAACGGATGCGGCGGGAATCCGGGATATTGCGCATTGCGAAGACACCGGGCAGATCCACGCCGGGCAACGGCGGTCGGATCGGGGCTGCGCCAGGCGACAAGACGAGCGCGTCGTAGCGCTCCATTCGGGTCTCGCTGGTGCGCATATTGCGCACGGTGATCGCGTGCGCGTTCCGGTCGATGCCAGTGACTTCGGTCTCGGTCTGCACCTCAATATTGAATCGCTCGCGAAACATCTCCCGTGACGCCACCAGCAATTTGCGCTCGTTGGAAATGACGTTGCCTACATAGTACGGCAGCCCGCAGTTCGCGAACGACACATACGGACCGCGATCGAACATGAGGATCTCAACGGTCTCGTCAAGCCGCCTCAGTCGCGCCGCGCACGAGGCGCCCCCCGCGACGCCACCCACAATGAGCACGCGACGGGGTGTGCCGCTCTTGCGCGAATCGGCCAATTGCGACTCAGTATGGTGGATCATACGACCTCCGATCAAAGGAATTGTGAGTGTCGTAGCACACGGGGGCGACATCCGCTGGGGTTCGATCCTTTAGTGTGCCTTGGATGGTTTTCCACAAGTCAATCCGGAAAGCCGACTATTTACTTGGACGCTCCAGTTGCCAATGACATTGGAAGTCTGGTCAGTCGCTGGCAACCAGTGGCGTCTCCTGTGTCACGCGGCGTCAGAATCGGGAGGGGCGATCGGGAGGGTGAAGCGGACGGTGGTCCCTCGATTCAAAACGCTTTCGATGGCTAGCTCACCGCCGTGTGCCTTGACCAGGTGCTTGACGATGGCCAATCCCAGGCCGGTCCCGCCCAGTTCCCGGGAGCGAGCCCTGTCCACCCGGTAGAACCGCTCCGTGAGCCTGGGAAGATCCTGTGATGGTATTCCGACTCCAGTGTCTTGCACCGTAACCTCCACGCATTC
>JAHFDH010000160.1 GCA_023249055.1 Candidatus Methylomirabilota bacterium | reverse complement strand
GCTCGATGGGGCGTGTACATCGAACCGGTCCCCAAGGAGCTGCAGGTGCATAATCTCGAAGATGGCGGGGTGGTCATACAATACTCATGTCAGGATTGCCCTGACCTGGTTAAACAGCTCACCGCGATTGCCGAGCGCTACGACCACGTCATCCTTGCGCCGTACACCGGCCTGAATCGGAAGATTGCGTTGACGGCGTGGGGCAGGATCGACAAGTTTGACGAGTTCGACGAAGCGCGCATTGTGAAGTTCATCAAGGCGCACATCGGGATCGACCACCACGGCGCAGGGGGCTCATGAGGTTATGACCGAGGGCTCAGCGCCGATCGTAGCCACAGGCCGCCAGCCAACAGAAGTTTCCTGGGCTTGCCGATGGTGATATCTCCGCGGAAGACATTGTACTGCCGGGCTTCGATCCTGAGCAACAGACGGTAGTAAATGGCGCGCATGATCTCTGCGGCCAACAGCGATCGCGTATCTTCTACCGTCAAGGCGGCTTTGGCGGCTCGAAAAAAGCCTCGCGCTCGTTCACATTGAAACCGCATCAGCTCGGTAAAGGCGCGGTTGTACCGCCCGGCCAGCAGCTCTTCTTCAGAATATCCGAATCGCCTAAGCTCGTCCTGCGGAAGGTAGATCCGTCCTCGTTGGGCGTCAACCCCCACATCTCGAAGAATGTTGGTCAGTTGAAAGGCGATGCCCAGTTGTTCGGCGTAGGTCTTTGTCAACGGATTGGTGTAGCCGAAGATTTCGATACAGATGAGACCTACTATTGACGCGACGCGGTAGCAATACGGGTAGAGCTCCTCGAACGTGGCATACCTCGTGCGCGTCAGATCCATCTCCATGCCGTTGAGCAGCTCTTCAAAATAGACCTTCGGGATGTGAAACTGGCGTGCAGCTTTGCCAACGGCAGCGATGATGGGGGAATCAACGCTGTCATCGAAGCAGGCGTCGACCGCTTGCCGCCACCGGGTCAGGGCGTCAGCCGGATTCACGCCGGCTTTTGACTCGTCCACCAGATCGTCGCTGAGCCGGCAGAAGGCGTACACGGCATAGAGCGCCTCCCGTTTTGGCTTGGGGAGGAAGAGGAATGCGTAATAGAAGTTCGATCCGCTCTGCTTGGTAATCGTGCGGCTGTTGGTCTGAAGGTTATCTGCCTGATTCATAGGTCGTATTATAGGAAAATCCGGTCTCGGAGGCAAACTGTGAATGACGATTGGGTGAAAAGAAGTTGACACTCCAGCCTCTCATAGTCCTATACTGGGGAGCTTTTGATAAAGGAGCAAAAGGAGCCACTGATACTCCGTTATAATTTCTGGAGAAAGGAGCGTGGGATGAATTGCTGGCTGCGAATCGGCATGATGTGTCGGATAGCGGTCGCTATTGCGGCGATAAGCGCCTCGACCGTGAGCGCGGCGGAGCAGGAGAACGCTATCGTCAAAGAGGAATTTTTAGTACAAGGCAAGGATCAAGGGGTCAAGTTATTCGTCCGCGAGAAGCGACTCGCAAATTTGCCGAAAATCGCCAAAGAAAATGTGGTCCTGTTTATTCACGGTCTGCCAAGTCCTGGCTCAGTCATTTTTGACTTGGCTATTCCGGGATATTCGTGGTTGGACTATGTGGCCCAACGCGGCCTTGACGCGTTTACCGTGGATATCAGGGGCTTCGGACGTTCAACTAGGCCGGCCGAGATGAAAGAGTTGCCGTATCAGAACCTACCCATCGTTCGAGCAGATCAGGTGATGCGGGATATCGATGTCGCCGTTGATTTCATCCGATCCAAAAGAAAGGTCGATAAGGTCAATATCATCGGACACTCCATTGGCGCCTCTTGGTCGGCCCTTTATGCGACGCTCCATCCCGACAAGGTGGGGAAGTTGGTGATGTACGGGGCGATTTATGGCAAGAATTCTACCTTTATCAGCGCATTTGGTGATCCGGCTAACCCTGATCGACCGAATCTTGAGATGGGGGCCTATCGCTATCTGGGTCGGAAAGAGCTGCTTGATCAGTGGGATGGATGGATCAAGCCCGAGTTTCAGGATGATTGGCGAGACAGAGAGGTGATCGAAGCGTGGATCGACGAGCTCTTGAGCTCCGATCCCACAGCCAAACAACGCAGTCCGCAGTCGATCCAGGTCCCCAACGGTCCGTACATCGATTGGCACGAAATCCACGCAGGGCGTTCGTTGTTCGATCCGGCGAGAATTAAGGCGTCGACCATGATTGTTCGAGGGAGCGCTGAAGAGCTGATGACCAATGAAGCGGCTAACGAACTCCTCCAGGGCCTTACGTCGGCGTCATCTAAGCGGCGTCTGGACCTCGGGGATTCGACCCATTACGCCATACTTGAGAAGAACCGCCTTCAGCTGTATCGAGGGGTTCAGAGCTTTCTGGAGGAGTGAATCCGGAATGGGACGCGCTACTGCTGAGGCTCCGGATAAGTCGGCGTGGCCGGCGGATCGCGCTTGAAGTCGTGGAGAGCAATGCGTTATGATGCAGATGTTGATTCCGTGTCGGAGAATCTCGCCTCGCGAATGACAGATCATCAGGCGATAACCATCCATCTCTGAGAGGGAAGTCATGGCGTCACAAGAAGAGTTTCGAGATCCTTTTGAACGTATCAATGCCGAGACGGCTAAAAAGCTGATCGAAGACGGGGGCCTCGTCGTCGTTGATGTGCGCGAGTTGGCCGAGTGGATGCAGGGTCATATCTCCGGGGCCCTGCATATCCCGTTGGGAACGCTGATGAACCGTCCGCGAGAACTGCTCCAACAGGATGGCATCATCTTCGTGTGCGCCGAAGGGATCCGGAGCGCGGTAGCCTGCGAGGTCGCCGCGGCAATCGGCAAGACGCAGTTGTATAACCTCGAAGGGGGCACCAAGGCCTGGCTGAAGGAAGGCTACCCTCTCGCGCGCTGATCACTATCTACTTCGGGTCATCTGACATCCATCCACTATGATCGGTATTCTCAAAACACAACTCACTGAATCCCTTCTGACGACCATCAAGGAGTCCGGTTCGGAATCCGGGCTTCCGCAGGGCACCTCTACGCCGATTGTGTGGGAATATCCTGGCGATCCGGCCTTCGGCGATCTCTCGACGACGC
This sequence comes from Candidatus Methylomirabilota bacterium, assembly GCA_023249055.1. Taxonomy (GTDB): domain Bacteria; phylum Methylomirabilota; class Methylomirabilia; order Methylomirabilales; family Methylomirabilaceae; genus Methylomirabilis. Next base: position 1,058 of record JAHFDH010000160.1, on the reverse strand, counting down.
TGGCCTTCGGTCTGGCGAAAGCGTTGCGGCGAAAGCCCCGCGAGATCGCGCAGCAGATTATCGCGTCAACATCGTTCCCTTCTGATCTGGTCGATCGCGTCGAGGTAGCGGGCGCCGGTTATCTGAACTTCTTTATCGCAAAACCGTTTTGGTGTCATCTCGTTCAAGAGATGCTCCGAGCCGGACCGACATACGGCAGGGCGGACGTCGGCGGCGGGCGCCGGGTGCTCGTGGAGTTTGTCAGCGCGAATCCGACCGGCCCGCTCGTCGTGGTCAATGCCAGGGCTGCGGCGGTCGGTGACGCGATCGCTCGGCTCTTAGAAGCTGTAGGGTATCGCCCGTACCGAGAATACTACGTCAACGATGCCGGGAACCAGTTTCGCACCCTCGCGTTAGCCATGGAGGTGCGGTGCCGGCAACTGCTGGGCGAGGACTGCCCGATGCCGGACGAGGCCTATCCTGGTGAGTATCTGATCGATCTGGCCCGCGACTATCTCGAACGGCATGGGCCGGAGACGCTCGCATCGCCGGAGCCGGAACGCCGTGACCGACTGGGTCGCTTTGCGGTTGCACGGATCCTCGAATGGCAGCGGGCCTCGCTCGAGGCGTATGGGGTCACCTTTGACGGCTGGTTCAGCGAGCGCGAACTGCGCGAGCGCGGCGAGACGGGGCAGGTGCTGGAGGCGTTGAAGGCGCGTGATTTCTTGTATGAGCATGAAGGCGCGCTGTGGTTTCGTTCCACCGTTTTTGGCGATGACAAAGATCGGGTCCTCGTCAAGGGCGACGGCGAGATTACCTATTTCCTTCCGGACATCGCCTATCACCAGGACAAGTTCGCTCGCGGCTTTGAGCAGGTGATCGACCTGTGGGGACCGGACCATCATGGCTATGTGCCCCGGATGCAGGCGGCCATGCGGGCGCTTGGCTATTCGCCGGAGTCGCTGAGGATACTGATTGTGCAGCTTGTCCGACTGATGCGCGGAACCGAACAGGTCCGGATGTCCAAGCGGGCTGGACAGTTTGTGACGATGGGCGAGCTGGTCGAGGAGGTAGGCCGG
>JAHFDH010000159.1 GCA_023249055.1 Candidatus Methylomirabilota bacterium | reverse complement strand
GAGGGTCAACTTAGCATAGGTGGAATCTTATGGGGTCCGCCTTGTTTTCCTTCTGCCGCTGCTGTGCCACGCGCCTGCCGGACGAAGGCGATGGGGTGGGGCGGTCCCCCGTGCCCCGGAGACATCAAGATCTCGGCGTAAAGAGCATGGGTATAACCATGAGCTTGCTCGCGGCCCATTACGACGGGCAGGACGTTCGCAATCAGCGCATTCAAAGGAGAAGCGACAATGAAGTTTCTGCGTAAAATGTTCAGCCCGCAACAGATGGGAGACCACCCGAGTCAGGAGCAGCCAGCGGAGCCAACGGAAATCGGGCCACGGGAAGTGCAGGGCGTGTTGATCATTACTCGTCAGCCCTTGAGTGATTCATTCAAATTGCTGGAACAGATCGCTGTGTTACAGCGGTCCAAAGGTTACGGTATTGCTATCAATTGCATCTCGAAGGAAGCGGTCACTCAGCATATCGATGATAAAGAGTTCCTTGAGAAAACGATTCGAAAAGAGTTCGCCAAGCTTGGCGGCGAGGACCTCATGAGCCGGACGGAAATCACTCCCTGCCAGGCATCAGGCGGCAACTCCGGTATCTATTGCATCATCTTTGACCGGCCCGAGTAGTGTCTTTGCCGCATTTCGCTCTCATGCCGCCGGACGGCCGGTCAACTCACGGCGCGGTTCTGCGTGACCACAGCATCTTCGCAGTTTATGCTTCCCTCTGAATATTTCTTGAGGGATCGTCAAACATTCCGGATCATGGCGTGTCTAAGCAACAGATCATGCAGCGTGAACCGGCCGGCCATCCGCTGTTCACCGTATCGGACAAGGAGAGCAATGTGCGCGACCCGCGACGTCGTCTTATAGGCCTTGGATGCGTTATGCTCCTGCTTGCCGGATGTATCTCGGTGGGAGAGGAGTTCCGGACGCCGACTGCTGAGATGATCAAGAATGGGGTGACCACGCGGGCTGAACTGCTTCAGCTCTTCGGTTCTCCGACCCAGGTCGGAATCGAGGATGGAAAGCAGACGTGGACGTGGGTCTATGTGAGGGCGAGCGGATTTGGCCGGAGCCTGTCCAAGGAACTGCATGTCACATTCACCGAACGGGGGGTCGTTAACTCGTACTCGTATACGTCAAGCCTGCCGGAGGAGATTCGGCGAGACATCCGGTGAGAGTCTGGAGAGGAGCGCGCAGACACGGAAAGCCGCCGGTAAATGATCTTGACCATGATAGATGGCGGTGGTATAAGCACAACTTGAGGGTCATGAGATGAATGTCGTAAGCCTCGTTGTGCAGGCAGGACTGGTTGCCAAGGCGGTACTGCTCATTCTGCTGGGTTTTTCTTTGATGAGCTGGACGCTGATCTTTATGAAGTTCGGGGTATTCCGGCGAGGCCAACGAGAATCGACGCAGTTCCTCCATGTCTTCCGATCGGCCAAGAACCTGACGACGGTGTTTGAAGAATCGAAACGATTTACGAAAAGCCCCATTGTGAGTGTATTTCAGGAAGGGTATCGAGAGCTCAGCCAACTGGTGAAAGGCGGCCACGGTCCGGCCAATCAATGGCCGGCAGCCAATGAGCCAAGGACCACGATCGCCGACATGCCCGTTCATAAGGAGCCGCTCGATCTCATCAGCCGGACCCTCCGCCATGCGAGCATGAAGGAGGTTGCCCAGCAGGAACGCCACCTGATCTTTCTGGCGACGACGGGCAATGTCACACCATTCGTCGGCCTCTTTGGAACAGTGTGGGGCATCATGGATGCGTTCGCCAGCATCGGTCAGGCCGGTTCCGCGAACCTGGGCGCCGTGGCGCCTGGGGTGGCAGAGGCGCTGATTACGACAGCGGCCGGACTGGGGGCAGCCATCCCGGCGGTCGTTGCCTATAACTACTTCTTGAATCGGGTCAGAAGGCAGGCAACGGACATGGAGCTATTCGGCCTGGAGTTTCTCACCTTGGCCGAACGGATTCTGGCAAGGAGCCGCTGATGGCAACGGTTTCACCGGGGACGGGTTCGGGTGAGCGACTCGGGGGGAGTGCGCTCTCTGAGATCAACATTACGCCGTTTGTCGACGTCGTCCTGGTCCTCCTCGTCATCTTCCTCATCACGGCGCCGATGATGCTCAGGGGCATCGATGTCAAGGTACCCAAGACCGAGACCAAGAATGTCGGACCCGAGGAGCGACTGATGCTGACGGTGACCAAGGACAAAGCCGTCTACCTCGATGATCAGCCTATCACCCTTGCCAGATTGGATGGGGTTCTTGTCGGGCTTCGACAACGCAATGCGAAGGCGGCCGTATTCCTTCGGGCAGATGAAGGGGTAGCCTACGGCGTGGTCGTGAAGGTGATGGATGCGGTGAAGAAGGCCGGCATCGAACGGTTGGGGATGGTCACCGAGCCAATTCCTCCCAGATTGAAGGAACGGTAGCGTGGCGGCGGGAGCGAGCGAGCGACGCCTCCCTGTGTCGGACCTGTCGTCTTCGTGCGGTTTTTCGTTTTTACTCCATGGACTCCTGGTGCTTGCGGTGGTCTACGGCCCACAGTGGCTTCACGGCACGCCGTTCAAGGTACCGCTGAACTACGAAGTGACCTTGGTGTCTCCAAAGGATACCGGCGGCACGCAGAAGCTGGATTCTGCTCCCAGAATAGGACCGAAGGCCGCGACTGCAACAGCGAAAGCGGTTGCTCAACCGCGGGATGTGCTGACGCTCCCATCGCGTCCCAGGTCGGGTATGCGGAATGAGGAGCTGACCCTGCCAGGCAAACACCGCGCCTCCGAGCGCCAGCCCGTTGCGTCCGTGGTGGCACCTCCAGCGTCTCCGAGGATCGTTGCCCCCCAAATAGCGTCTATCCCTGCCATTACCCAGCCTGCGATGACTCCATCCGTCACAGAGCTTACAAGAGCGGGAGCGGGTCAAGGGGTCGGCGTGGCCACGGAAACCGGGGTGATCGTAGGGAACACCGATCCGGCGTTGGCCTACTACTTCGTCTTGATTCAGGACAAGATCACCAGCAACTGGATACCGCCAAAGATGAGCGCAGGCACGACGGCCGGCGTCAGTGTGTCCCTGAGGATTCTTCGCTCCGGGCAGGTTCGCAACCTGGGAGTCGGGTCGTCCTCGGGGGACCGACTGCTTGACGATTCGGCCGTTCGCGCCGTCAGCCTGTCGAGCCCGCTGCCGCCGCTGCCGCCGCTGTATAAGGCCGAGACGCTCTCGCTCGAGTTGCGTTTCACGTTGGTGGGAGAGAAGAGCTGATGCGATCAAATCGATGCGCGGGCGTCCGCCGCGCACTCTGTGTCTTCGGTCTATTTATTGTCATGCTGCTCCCGCTGTCGGCTCCGTCCGCAGAGGAAAAATATACCGTAGATATTGTGCGGAAGGAGGCGCAGAAGATCACGATTGCGGTTGTCGGTTTTCCGCCGCTGAAGAGCGGGGCCGGGGGCGAGGATTTCGGCACGCAGGCAGGCGCTATCCTGGCCGATGACCTGAAGAGCGCGGGGATGTTCGACGTCATAGATCCATCGTTCCTCCCGGTGGAGGCCACGCACGTTGACTTTGGGCAGGAAAAGGGGTTGTTGCCGGCGCTGAACTCCCTGAAGGTTCAGGCTGTGGTAGTCGGAAAGCTCTCCTCTCGAGGCGGCGAGCTTGTTCTGGAGGGTCAGCTCTTCGAGGTGGCGAAGGGCGAAATGCTTTCCGGTAAGCGATATTCCGGCGATTCACGAACCTTGCGGGCGATGGTGCATCGGCTGGCAGACGAGATCGTCTTTCGGCTGACGGGAGAGAAGGGGATCGCCTCCTCCAGGATCGCATATGTTTCTTCCGCCAATGGCGCGAAAGAGATATACATCATGGACTATGACGGATACAATCCTTTCCTTATCACCGGCAATCACTCCATCAACCTGTCCCCGCGATGGTCTCCTGACGGTAAGAAAATCGCCTATACCTCTTATCGCGATCGAAATCCAGATCTCTTTGTCATCGATCTGGAGACCGGACGACGTCAGAAGATATCGTCCAACCCCGGACTCAATGTCGCCCCGGCGTGGTCTCCGGATGGGAAATGGCTGGTGTTCTCGATGAGCAGCGGGACAGGGACGAACCTGTTTCTCATCCGGCCGGATGGGACCGGTCTCCGGCAACTGACGCAGGGGCCGCATATCGATATCTCCCCGTCCTTTGCGCCGAACGGGCGGCAGATTGTATTCAGCTCGGATCG
>JAHFDH010000158.1 GCA_023249055.1 Candidatus Methylomirabilota bacterium | reverse complement strand
CCGCCCTCTTCCTTGGTGAGGATGTAGGCTTCCGCCTTGAAGCGCGTGTGGGGCGGGATCGAGCCGGGCTTGGCCACCACCTGGCCGCGCTCGACCTCTTCGCGCTTGGTCCCGCGCAGGAGCAGCCCGACGTTGTCGCCGGCCTGGCCCTGATCGAGGAGCTTGCGGAACATCTCGACACCGGTCACGACGGTCCGCTGGATGTCTCGGATCCCGACGAGCTCGACCTCGTCGCCCACCTTGATGATGCCGCGCTCGACGCGGCCGGTCACGACGGTCCCGCGGCCGGAGATCGAGAAGACGTCCTCAATCGGCATGAGGAACGGCTTATCGAGGACGCGGACGGGGACGGGGAAGTAGGCGTCGACGGCGTCCATGAGTTCGAAGATGGGGGCGGCCGCCGGGTTGCTGCGATCGCCGGAGCCGGCCTCCAGCGCTTTGAGCGCGCTGCCGCGAACGAAGGGGATCTCGTCGCCGGGGAAGTTGTAGCTCGTCAGCAGTTCGCGGACCTCCAGCTCGACCAGCTCGAGCAGTTCGGGGTCGTCCACCAGGTCGACCTTGTTCAGGAAGACGACCAGGTTGGGGACGTTGACCTGGCGGGCCAGGAGGATGTGCTCGCGGGTCTGGGGCATCGGCCCTTCGGAGGCGGCGACCACCAGGATGGCGCCGTCCATCTGGGCCGCGCCGGTGATCATGTTCTTGATGTAGTCGGCGTGGCCGGGGCAGTCGACGTGGGCGTAGTGGCGCTTCTGCGTCTCATACTCGACGTGGGCGATATTGATGGTGATCCCCCGCTCCTTCTCCTCCGGCGCCTTGTCGATCTGGTCGAAGGGGATGAAGCTGACCTTCGGGTTCGCCGCGTGCAGGACCTTCGTGATCGCCGCGGTCAGGGTGGTCTTGCCGTGGTCGATGTGCCCGATGGTCCCGATGTTCATGTGTTCTTTCGTCCGCTCGAACTTCGCCTTGGCCATGGAGAACTCCTTTAGAAACGAAACTCAGTCCGACTATCGTCCGCCGAGCCGCCCGCCCATCCGGGCCACAATTTCTTCCGCAATACTGGCAGGGACGGGCTCATACCGCGAGAACTGCATCGAATGGGCTGCACGACCCTGAGTCGCCGACCGCAGGTCGGTAGCATACCCGAACATCTCGGATAGCGGCACATCCGCTTGAACCACCTGGGCTGTCCCCCTGGACTCGATCCCGGTCACCCGACCGCGACGCGAGTTCAGATTGCCGATGACCTCCCCCAGAAAATCCTCAGGCGTCGAGACATCAACCCGCATGATCGGTTCCAGCAGCACCGGCTTTGCCCTGGTGGTCCCCGCCTTGAACGCCATGGAACCGGCGATCTTGAACGACATCTCCGAGGAGTCTACCTCGTGATACGAACCGTCATAGAGGGTGACCTTCACATCGATCACAGGGTAGCCGGCCACCACCCCGGTGTGCAATGCCTCTTTCACGCCTTTCTCTACAGCCGAAATATACTCTTTGGGCACGACGCCGCCCACAATCTTGTTGACAAACTCGAACCCCGATCGAGCGACGGCGGGCTCTACCTTGAGCCACACATGCCCGTACTGTCCGCGTCCACCGGTCTGCCGTACATACCGGCCCTCAGCCTCTGCCGTGATCGTTACGGTTTCACGATAGGCGACCTCAGGCTTGCCGACATTCGCCTCCACCCGAAACTCCCGCAGGAGCCTGTCGACGATGATCTCGAGATGCAGTTCTCCCATCCCGGAGATGATGGTCTGACCGGTCTCCTCGTCCGTGGTGGTGCGAAAGGTCGGATCCTCATTGGCCAACGCGGCAAGGCCCGTCGCCAGGCGATCCTGTCCTTCTTTCGTCTTCGGCTCAATAGCCACAGAGATCACGGGCTCGGGGAACTCGATCGATTCCAGGATAATCTGATTGACCTCATCGCACAGGGTGTCGCCCGTTTTGGCGCCTTTCAGTCCCACCGCAGCCGCAATATCACCGGCAGAGACCTCTTTGATCTCCTCGCGTTTATTGGCGTGCATCTGGAGCAGTCGTCCGATCCGGTCGCGGGTGCTGCGCGTAGAGTTGTACACCTGATTGCCTGAACTCAGGCTTCCCGAATAGACCCGGAAAAAGGCCAGTTGCCCCACATAGGGATCGGTCATGATCTTAAACACCAGCGCGGCGAACGGTTCCTTCGGCTTGGGGATTCGTAGGGCGGATTTCCCGGTAGCCGGGTCAACACCCTCGATCGGAGGCAGGTCAACCGGAGACGGAAGAAAGTCCACAACCGCATCCAGCAGCGGCTGTACGCCTTTATTTTTGAATGAGGCCCCGGCAAGCACCGGGACCAACTGAAGCTTAAGTACAGCGCTGCGGATGGCGGCTTTGATCTCGTCAGGTCCAACCGCAAGACCATCCACATACCGGACAAGGAAACCGTCGTCCACTTCAGCGATGGTCTCCAGCAGCCGCTCACGAGCCGCTTGAGCCAGCGGGCGCATCTCCTCTGAAATCTCCTCCTCCCGGTAGCTCGCCCCAAGTGTCTCCTCGTTCCAGATGACCGCCTTCATCCGAATCAAATCAACAATACCCTCAAACTGATCCTCTTTGCCGATAGGGAGCTGCACAACCAACGGAACAGCCCCGAGACGCTCGACGATCATCCGAACACACTGATCGAAATTCGCCCCCATACGATCCATCTTATTGATGAACGCGATACGCGGGACACCGTACTTATCTGCCTGACGCCATACCGTCTCAGACTGAGGTTCTACTCCGGCCACCGCGTCGAAGACCGCCACGGCCCCATCCAGCACCCGTAGCGACCGTTCAACCTCAACGGTGAAATCGACGTGCCCAGGCGTATCAATGATGTTGATCCGATGATTCCGCCAAAAGCAGGTGGTAGTCGCGGAGGTGATGGTAATCCCGCGCTCACGCTCCTGCTCCATCCAATCCATCTCAGTAGACCCCTCGTGGACCTCTCCGATCTTATAGGTCTTGCCGGTATAGTACAGGATCCGCTCGGTGGTGGTAGTCTTCCCGGCGTCGATGTGGGCCATGATCCCGATGTTCCGGACCGTCTCTATAGAATATGTCTCAGCCATAGTTGCGCCCTGAATTCAACCTGTACACTATTGAGGAGGCTTACAGCTATCAGCCGCCAGCTCTCAGCTACGACCACAGCGAGCTGACCGCTGACGGCTATGTGCTGCCCGTTATACTACCAGCGATAATGAGCGAACGCCTTGTTCGCCTCCGCCATCTTATGCGTATCTTCCTTTTTCTTGACCGAGCTGCCCCGGTTTGCAGCCGCCTCGGTCAACTCCGCCGCCAACCGCTCGGCCATCGTCTTCTCTGTTCGCTTTCTCGAAAAACCGATGATCCAACGGAATGCCAACGAGGTCCTGCGCTCCGCTCGAACCTCCACCGGCACCTGATAGGTCGCGCCACCTACTCGGCGCGACTTGACCTCGAGGACCGGTTTGACGTTGTCGACCGCCTGCTTGAACAGGCGCAACGCATCGGTTTTCGACCGTTCCTCAATAATCTTCATCGATTTATAGAGAATCGATTCGGCGACGCTTTTCTTGCCCTTCACCATCATGGAATTGACAAACTTCGCGACCATTCGGTTGTTATAGACCGGATCGGTAACAATCTCGCGTTTCTCAGTGACTTTTCGTCTTGGCATTAAGCGTTCCCCGAAAGAATGCGTTGCATATGCGATCAGAAAATTAAAATCGGCGCTTCAGGCAGAGTCCGTGAAGAGCCGATGTCTCTTCAGTACCGAAGAGGTCGTTAGCCGGTCTTTGGTCTCTTTGCCCCGTAGAGGGATCGGGCCTGTTTGCGATCCTGGACTCCTGCCGTATCAAGCGCGCCGCGAATGATATGATAGCGGACACCAGGCAGATCCTTCACGCGCCCTCCCCTGATCAGGACAATCGAATGCTCCTGCAGATTGTGACCGACCCCGGGAATATAGGTCGTCACCTCAATCCCATTGCTGAGACGAACCCTGGTCACCTTTCGAAGGGCCGAATTCGGCTTCTTTGGCGTAGTGGTGTAGACGCGAATGCAGACTCCACGCCGCTGCGGACACCGCTGAAGCGCCGGCGTCTTGGCCTTCTTGACGGCTGCAGCTCGACCCTTACGAACCAACTGGTGAATAGTGGGCACTGGCTCCTCCCTCTCTTAGGCAAACCATGATATTATATAGACTCAATTTCCTTTGTCAAGCGTTTTAAT
>JAHFDH010000157.1 GCA_023249055.1 Candidatus Methylomirabilota bacterium | reverse complement strand
GACCCCTCTGCCGGTACATCGGCAAGGCGACCAACAACGTGGCCGAATACGAAGCACTCCTTTTGGCGTTAAAGGAGGCAACGAAGCTTCAGCCTGCCGTTGTCAAGATTCGATCCGACTCCGAACTGTTGGTCAGACAGATTCAGGGCAGGTATCGGGTCAAAAGCCCGCATCTTGCCGTGTTGTACGCGCAAGCGCTTACTCTTATGCATCAGTTATCGGCTGCCAGTTGCCGGCTATCAGTTGAACATATCGGCCGCGAACTGAACCGCCAGGCCGACGCACTCGCGAACCGCGCAATCGACGAAGCCCTATCCGGTATCCCGGCGGCGACGGCGGAGCATGTCGGGTGAAGGCCCACAGATCGGCACAGAGAAGCGCGCAAACCGCCCCTGCCAGGTGTGCGGATATCCTCGAGAGCAGCCTGCAAGGGCTGGGTTTCGGCCGGGTGGTCCGCCACCTTGCGCTCCTGCGGGCCTGGGACCGGGCCGTAGCCGGTCGGATCAAGGAGCGGGCGAGCGTGGAGGACTTCAAGGGTGGAAGCCTGTACCTCTGCGTCGAAGATCCCATCTGGATGCATGAGCTCCACATGCTGCGCCACCAGTTAAAGACGATCCTGAACAAGGAGATCGGCGAGCCGGTCGTGGGCGAGATCGTGCTGCGAATCGGCCGCACCCGCCAGTCTTCGACCCCACAACGCGCGTATCGCGGGCGGCAGAGGGTCCGGGCGGTTTCACCTGCGGTTGAGGCGGGCATGGCCGAGATGCTGACTCCTCTCAGGGATCTGCCCTGTTGTGATGCCGTTCAGCGACTCTTTCAACGGTGGGTATCGAGTTCACAGTAACACACGTATTGTAACTCATGTCAACCAAAGGGGCGGCTCGCTCGTTAACAACAATAGGTATCGAGTTCACAGGAACATCCTCGTCGTACAGCCTTGCGAAAATCAGGGTCTTTAAGTATAATCTTTCTCGATTCGAGTGCGTGACGGTGGGGATTATCTCAGACACAACAGGTCTGATGAGGAGATCATTGTGAGCCATCAGCGAACGCTTCAGAGAGTTGTTGCCTGCGACGGGATAGGACTGCACACCGGCCAGTCGGTCAAGATGGCTCTTCGTCCCGCTCCATCAAACTCCGGTGTCGTATTCAAGCGCATCGATCTTCCCCTCGCGCCGACTATCGAAGCCACGCCCGCACACATTATCGACGTCAATCACGCGACCACGATCGGCAAGGATGGCGCGAAGGTGCGGACCATCGAACACCTGATGGCGGCATTTGCGGGAACGGGGCTGGACAACGTGCTGGTAGAGCTCGACGGCGCGGAGGTGCCCGCCATGGATGGCAGCGCCGAGCCGTTTGTCGAGCTGATCAAAAACGCCGGACTCAAACGACAGATGGCGGCCAGAACGTATCTCAAGATCAAAGAGCGGGTGGTGGTCGAAACCGAGCGCTCGAGCATTCAGATCGTCCCGTCGGAGCGCCTTCAAGTCATCTATACGATGCGCTTCGACCACCCGGCCCTGGGAGAGCAGTCGGTCGCCTTCAACATCACCAGGGAGAGGTTCGCCGCAGAGATTGCGTCGTGCCGGACCTACGGCTTCCTCAAAGACATCCAGGAGCTGCACCGTTGCAACCTGGGCCTGGGCGGGTCGTTTGACAACGCGATCGTGATCGGCGACGGCGGAGTGCTGAACGGCGATCTCCGCTTCAGGGACGAGTTGGTCCGCCATAAGGTCCTCGACCTGTTGGGGGATCTCTATCTCCTTGGCCGGCCTGTCGTCGGAACCATCATCGCTCACGGCGCCGGCCACTACCTGCATACCAGGCTCGTACGGGAGATCCAGCGCCATCTGGACCTGGAGCACCCGGCGTCCGTCCGCAGTGGCGTGATTGAACGATGGGCCAGGCCGTTGCTGCAACCGGAACGATCCCTCGAGGTCGCCCCGTCGTAATCGGTCTCCCGCGCACGACCTTCCTCGCCGTGCACCGCGCTCTTGCCATGTAGTCTCATTCGGCACCGCCATGAGAAACCTCGACATCGCCAAGCTGTTTCACGAAATCGCCGACCTGCTGGAAATCAAGGACGAGAACGTCTTCAAGATCCGGGCCTACCGCCGGGCGGCCATGAACCTGGAGTCCTTGACTGAGGAGGTCGAGGCAGTGGCGGCCCGCAGCGGCCTCGCCGAGATTGCAGGGATCGGCAAGGACCTGGCAGCCAAGATCCAGCAGGCGCTCGAGACCGGGCGCATCGCGTATCTGGAGGAACAGCGCGCGGAGATCCCCCGGGGCGTGGTCGAGCTGATGGCGATCCCTGGCGTCGGCCCCAAAACCGCCAAGCTCCTCTTCCGGCAACTCCAGGTCGATTCAGTTGATCGGCTGGAAGCGCTCGCCCTGCAAGGCACACTCCTCGGCCTGCCGGGGATCAAGCAGAAGACCGTCGACAATATCCTGAAGGGGATTCAGGTCGTCAAGGCGGGGCGGGAGCGGATGCCGCTGGGGCGGGCGCTGCCGCTGGCCCACGAGCTGGTCCGGATCCTGGAGCAACTCCCAGACGTCAAGCAGATCAGCATGGCCGGCAGTCTTCGGCGGATGCGCGAGACCGTCAAGGATGTCGACCTCCTGGTCACATCAACCAAGCCGGCCACGGTCATGGCGGTCTTCACGTCGCTCCCGCAGGTCGCGGAGGTGCTGTTGCAGGGCGACACCAAGGCGACCATCCGCCACCGCGAGGGGATTCAGGTCGACCTCCGGGTCGTCGAGCCGGACTGCTTCGGCGCCGCGCTGCAGTACTTCACCGGCTCCAAGGCCCATAACATCCGTGTGCGGGAGCTCGCCGTCCGCAAGGGGCTGAAGGTCAGCGAGTACGGGGTCTTCAAGGAGGCCACCGGCAAGCGGATCGCCGGCGCCACCGAGGAGGAGGTCTACAAAGCGGTCGGTCTGCCATACATCCCGCCAGAACTTCGAGAGGATGCCGGCGAGGTCGAGGCAGCCCTCGACGGACGCCTGCCGGACTTATTAGAACTCCGCGACATTCGCGGCGACCTGCACGCCCACACCAACTGGACCGACGGCCATCACCCTCTTGAGACGCTCATCGAGACCGCCCAGCAGAAGGGGTACGAGTACATCATCGTCTCAGACCACTCCCGAGCGACTACGGTCGCCGGTGGCATCTCAGAGGAACGACTACTCGAGCAGATCAGCCGGATCCGCGCCCTCCGTAAGAAGTACACGAAGATCCGAATCCTGGCGGGCAGCGAGTGCGACATCCTGGCCGATGGGACGATGGATTTCTCAGACCGGGTGCTGGCCCAACTCGACATCGTGATCTGCGCCATCCACTCCCGCTTCAAGCAGGATCGGGCCGGGATGACGGCCCGCATCGTCAAGGCCCTCAGCAACCCCTATGTCCACATCTTCGCCCATCCGACCGGCCGCCTGATCGGCGAACGCGATCCCTACGACGTCGATATGGAGGCGGTCTTCGCGGCGGCCAGGCAGTACGGGAAGGCCTTGGAAATCAACGCCCAGCCATCGCGCCTCGATCTCAATGACCACCATGCGCGGCGAGCCAAGGAGCTTGGAATCAAGCTCGCCATCAGCACCGACACCCACGTCCTTGATCAGCTCGACAATATGTCCCTTGGCGTCGCCGTCGCCCGCCGCGCCTGGATCGAAAGGTCCGACGTCATCAACACCTGGCCCGCAGACAAGCTGCTGACCTGGGCCCACAAGTCCCGCCCTACCGTCGCCTGATCGGTCCGCGCCCTTTCACCTTCATCCTTTTCCCCCCAAGGGAGAACACTCTTCTTGTACCCCTCGCCCCACTACGACACCGAATCGCTTGTATTAGCCTCAGTTGGCGGCGATGACTGCGGCAAAGTAGTCATTGACGTGATACACCATATGTAGTTACAGTAATGGACATTATTGGCGCATACACGATGATAGGGTAGAAGAACCGTTATGGATTGTTCAGTCGATCAGCCAGTAAACGCCACGGCAGAGGATCTCCCTACCCTTCCACTTGCTCCCGAGCCGATGTCATGCCGGGGAGAAATGATGGGAGGAAGCGGAAACGGTCCAAACGTTCAAGATCACAATTTGTGATCTTGAAACGAGGCCGCGCTACCGGTTGCGCCGGCCTCGAAGGAAAGCGCCACTACGACCGCGCCGGCTCCTCCAGTTCCGACGAGATCCGCGGGTCGTGCAGGGTGTAGGGGCGGCCCTATGT
>JAHFDH010000156.1 GCA_023249055.1 Candidatus Methylomirabilota bacterium | reverse complement strand
AGTAACCATCTTCTTATCAGTGCAGGAACGCTGAAAGGGGGACAACGGTGGCGCAGCGACGGCGTCGATATTCGATCAGCGTCGTAGCCGAGATGTTCGATATCCACCCGCAGACCCTGCGGGTCTATGAGCGGGAGGGGCTCCTCAGACCGGCCCGCACTGAAGGCAACACGCGGGTCTATTCGCAAGAGGATGTGGAGCGGATCGAACTGATCCTGCGGCTGACCAAGGAACTTGGCGTCAATCTGGCGGGCGTGGAGGTGATTCTGAATATGCGGGACCGGATGGAACGGATGCAGCGCCAGATGAATGAATTGCTGCAGGCGATGGCCGAACAATTCGATGCCGAGATCAAACACTGGGAGGGCCGCGAGGAAGAAGGGCTTGTTCCGGTCAGAAGACGCGGGCTGCTCCGCCGAGTGAATCCCTGAAGAGTGATAGATGCGCTACCGGGCGAATCGTGAGGCCGGTTATCCTTGACACAGTAGAAGCGCTGTACTAGCGTATAGATAGTAAGAATATGATGTGAACGCATGTATGCGTACCGTTGCGTTGCATCGAGGAGGATGAAGGAATCATGAATAATGCGTTGAAAACCACGGCCCTGTTAGGACTGCTGACGGGTCTGCTGATCCTGATCGGCGGCTACTTTGGCGGAAGCCGAGGGATGAGCCTGGCCTTCGTCATGGCCTTCCTGATGAACTTCGGAGCCTATTGGTTCTCGGACCGGATAGTCCTGGCGATGTACGGAGCCCAGCCTGTCAGCGAGGCTGAAGCGCCGGAGTTGCACAGGATTGTCCGAGAGCTGACACTGCGCGCGCACATGCCGATGCCCCGCATTTATGTCATCCCCAGCGAGGCTCCCAACGCCTTTGCGACCGGGCGGGACCCGGAGCATGCGGCCGTCGCCGCCACCCAGGGAATCCTGCGGATTCTCAATGAAGAGGAGCTGGAGGGGGTACTGTCGCATGAACTGGCGCACGTGCGCAATCGCGATACGTTGATCAGCACTATCGCGGCGACGCTCGCCGGCGTGATTGTGATGCTGGCACGGATGGCGATGTGGATGCCGTTCTTTGGCGGCGGGGGCGGCCGCGATGATGACGACCGCGGGGGCGGCGCGGTGGGATTTCTGTTCCTGGCCATCCTGGCGCCTATCGCAGCCACTCTCATCCAACTGGCAATCTCGCGGTCCAGGGAGTTTCAGGCCGACGAATCGGGCGCTCGACTGACCCATAAGCCGTATGCATTGGCCTCGGCCCTTCAGAAGCTTGAAGTCGGTGCCACCCGTGTGCCCATGGAGGCCAACCCGGCTACCTCGCACCTGTTCATCGTGAACCCGCTTCGCGGAGACGTGCTGTTCAAGCTCTTCTCCACCCATCCGCCAATTGAGGAGCGAATTGCCCGCCTGCGAGCACTTGTGGCCTGAAGCGGTTCGACTGTACAGTGGCGCGTAAAACCCTTATGTCCCAGCGGGCCTTTGGCCCGCTTTTTTCTCTCCTGATCGTGGTCTCGCTGGCTGCGTGCGCGTCAGGCCCGAAGAGCGGCGAGCAGACGCTGCGGCCCGGGCCGCAGCGTCTGCCCACATTGCGGGCCCAAGGCGATCTGGTCATTGCCACCCTTCCCGGAGCGACCGTCACCGTTGAGCCGTTGACGGAGCAAGCCCTTGATGCCTATTACGCCCGGCGACCAAACCCATTGAACCCGCTCAAAATACTCCCGAAGAAAACCAAGGGACCGCTCGCGTTCATGCTCCGAATCCAGAACGTGGGCAGGGATCGTATCAGCGTCGATCCGGGCCAGGCGGTGTTGGTGGATCAGCAGGACCGCCGCTCGGCGGCACTCTCGTACGATGAGCTGTATGGCGTCTTGTCCGAAGTGCGCAACTCGGCCAAGGCCCTGCAGGCAGTGGAAGAAACGGTTCTCACCAAGTTTCTGGTGATTCCCCCGCAACTCGACCGGGAGGGTTTGCTCCTTTTCCCGCCGCCCGACCCTGCCGCCAAAACCGTTATCTTGGAGGTCGGCTCGTTCTACATCGGCTCGGCCGAACAACTGCTGCTGTTCGAGTTCGAGATCAGGCGCGCGCCGTAATCCAATTTGCCGTCCGTGGCAATCGACGACCTCGGAATGCAGGCCGTATGCGCGGGTCGGGCCTCGCGAGATGGTTTGACAGCCAAAGATCGTGGTGATATTGAAGGCCAATACAACTTCTACACTGACAGGAGGAATGCAATGCGAAGCGCCATTGGGATGCTGGGGGTCGGGTTAGTCTTGCTGGGTTTTCATGGTATGGCCGAAGCCGAGCCGGCAAAGAGTCCAAGAGCAATCATCGAGATGACGGCCGGCAAAATCGTGGTGGAGCTCTATAACAAGGACGCGCCGGCGACCGTGGCCAACTTCATCAAGTTGGCGAAGTCCGGGTTCTATGACGGTCTTAACTTTCATCGGGTCGTACCGGGCTTTGTCGTGCAGGGCGGCGATCCGAGGGGAGACGGAAGCGGCGGGCCCGGTTACACCATCAAGGATGAGGTGAATGCCCGCAAACATACGACCGGGGCGGTGGCCATGGCGAAGACCGCTCTGCCCAACAGCGCCGGGAGCCAATTCTATATTACTCTGGCGCCTCAACCCGCGCTGGATCGCGGGTACACGGTGTTCGGCCAGGTACTGGAAGGGATGGAAATCGTGCAGAGGATCAAGCAGGGGGATGCCATGAGGAAGGTCACCATTGTCGAGGCCGCACGTTGAGCCGATCCGGCAACGACATTGACATTGATATGCAAAGGATGCTATTTTAACACTGTAGAACATAACGTGGCAGTTTGTAGTCCCGCAGAGAGAGGTGTCAAACCGCAGCGTATCTCATCGCTATTGACAAGGGGGTGTGAAGGGGATGGCGAGTGTGACGGTGAAGGAGGACGAGTCGTTCGAGGTCGCCCTCCGCCGTTTTAAGAAACAGTGCGAGAAGGCCGGCGTCCTGTCAGAGATCCGCAAGCGCGAACATTACGAGAAGCCCAGTGTCAAGCGCAAGAAAAAATCGATAGCCGCCAGAAAGAAAGCAGCGAAGCGTGTCCGCTTCGGTGTCGAGTAGGACGTGAGTGCGTTAAAGGCGCAATTGGCCGACGACCTCAGGACGGCCCTCAAGGGTGGGGATCGGCTAAAGACCTCTGTATTGCGGCTGCTCCACGCGCTTATCAAGAACAGAGAAATAGAAAAGCGGGGAGAGTTAGACGACGCGGAAATCATTCAGGCGGTCATCGCGTCGTGCAAGACCCGAAAAGAGGCAATCGAGCAGTATGTAAAGGGGGGACGACCCGAGCTTGCCGCGAAGGAAGAGGCCGAGCTGAAACTCCTCGAGTTCTACCTGCCCCCGCCGCTCTCCCTGGAAGAGCTTCGTCAGAAGATAGAGGACGCGCTGGTCGCGGCACAGGCGAGCTCCATGAAGGATATGGGGAAGGTGATGGCGCTCCTCATGCCGGAGATCTCGGGCCGGGCTGACGGCAAGGTGGCGAGCCAGATGGTGAAGGACGCATTGTCACGGCGGTGATGATCGGGCAATTGCCTTATTGTGCGCAACCCCCGTCCCGGGGTGAACCCTTCAGGGGACTCGATATCGAGTCCCCTGTGCATTTCTAGTGTATCGACGATGAACCAGATCGACCAACATACCCTCGAGATCCTGGAGTGGCCCGCCATCCAGGCAAGAGTCGCCGCCAGGGCCGGATCACCCCTGGGCAGAGAGTTGGCGCAAGGTCTCCGCCCTCTTCCCACGCTGGAGGACGCGCAGACAGTCCGGAACGAGGTTGCGGAGTTCCGAGCCCTGCTGGCCAGGGAAGCCGCCCTTCCATTTGACCAGCTCTGTGACATCAGGGAGTCGGTTCGGCGATCTCGACCGGAAGGGGCCGTGCTCGCGGCGATCGATCTCATCAGGGTCGCCACATCGCTGGAAGCGGCGGCGATCATCCGGCGGGCAGTCGCCCGCTCCAGGGATCTCTGCCCGCACCTTCATGCAATCGCCTCCCGCCTCGACGATCATACCCGTCTGATTGAAGAGATTCATGCGGCGATCGAAACGGACGGGGAGGTCAAGGATACGGCCAGCCGAAAGCTCAACCAGCTTCGAACTCGACTCCATGAACTGCGCAACCTGATCCATGCTCGATTGCAGGCCATGCTGGCGGCGTCCACCATGCAGCCCTATATCGCCGAATCGCTTGTGACGCTGCGAAACGAGCGGTACGTCATCCCCGTCAAACCGACCTACCG
>JAHFDH010000155.1 GCA_023249055.1 Candidatus Methylomirabilota bacterium | reverse complement strand
GGGCAATGGACCTGTCTGCTCGACTCGTTCTATCGAGTCATCCCCTTCGGCACCGGCGGACGGCGCGGCCCGGTCGGCATCGGCATCAACCGCATCAACCCGTATACGGTCGCCACCGCGGTGCAGGGTCACGTCGAGTACCTGCGCAGGCGCCAGGGCAGCGCGCAGCTTTCAGTCGTCGTGGCCTTCGACTGCCGCATCTTCAAGGATCTTCGCGGGCAGTACGATCCGTCGCTGCCTAACCCGCTGATCGGGATGCGCTCGCGCGACTTCGCGCGACTGGCCGCAGAGGTCTACGCCGGTAACGGCATCTCCGTCTGGACGGTTCCCGATGACGATCTGCTGCTCTCGACGCCGGAGCTGTCGTTTGCCATCCGTCATCTGGGTGCCTCCGGCGGCCTGAATATCTCCGCCTCCCACAATCATCCCGACGACAACGGCACCAAGTTTTATACCGAGTATGGGGGGCAGCCGGTTCCTCCGCACGATGAAGAGATGGCCGACGCCGTCCAGGCCGTGCAGGAGGTGCGGCAGATGCCGTTCGAGCAGGCCGTGCAGCAGAATCTGGTGAGATGGTGGGGGCCGGTCGAGCATGAGGCCTACCTCGAGGCGAGCCTGGCCCGATCGATCGAGCGCGAGGCCCGCGACGCCTTCATCGTCTACAGCCCGCTCAACGGGACGGGACGACGAACCGTCTATGATCTGCTGGTCAAGGCCGGATTCCGAGTGGCGCTGGTAGCGAGCCAGGCCGACTACAATGGCGAGTTTCCCGACGTCCGATATCGCATTCCCAATCCCGAACTGCCGGAGGCGCTCGAGATGGCTGCAGCCGAGGCGCGCCGCCTGGGCGCGGATGCTGCGTTTGCCACCGATCCGGACGCCGATCGGCTAGGCGTAGTGGTGCCCTCCGCGCAGGGCGACAGGTTTCTGACCGGCAACGAGATCGCGGCGCTGCTGACTGCATCGATCATCGAAGGCCGCACCTTGCGACACGAGATGCCCGCTCACCCCTTTGTGGTGAAAACTTGTGTCACCACCGAGCTGATGACGGCCATCGCGCGGGCGCACGGGGTTGCGATGATCGGCGATCTGCCGGTCGGCTTCAAATACGTGTCCGAGGTCCTCGAGGTGTTGGGCCGCACCGGACGCTACGGCGAGGTGGTGGCGACGCTCGACGACTTTCTGTGCGCCGCCGAGGAGAGCCACGGGGTACTCGTCACGCCTGAGATTCGCGACAAGGATGCGGCCGGCGGCGCCCTGTTGCTCGCCGAGTATATTGCGAGGCTGAAACGCGAGGGCAGGACGCTTCAGGATGAACTCGATCGCCTCTACGACCGTTACGGCTACGTTGTCCATGGGGTCTACTCGCTGATCATGGAGGGCGTGACCGGTCTCCAGCGCATCGAAGCCGTGATGGCGGCTGTACGACAGCAGCCGCCGCCGGCCATCGCCGGCTGTGGGCTGGAGCGTGCCGTCGACTACTGGGATGAGCGGCTCTATGGCCCGATCACGTGCAGCACCGATCGAGCCTCACGCAACGTCATGGCGCTGTATTTCGATCATGGGCTGAAGGTGACGGTGCGGCCGTCCGGCACTGAGCCCAAGCTGAAGATCTACATCGAGGCCGGCGGCCAGGGTAGAGCAGAGGGTCGGCTAGAGATCGATCAGATGGCGGCTGAGGCGACGCTGCAGATGGTGGAATACCTACTTGACGCGATCGGTGTGCAACTACCCAGGGAGGCACTGGCCCTGTCGCAACTCGTCTCGGTGGAAAATCGGATCGACTTTGCGCAGCACTTGCTTTCAGAGTTACGGGTGAGGTTCGACGAGGGGGCCTCCATGTCGGCGCTCGACAGTTGGCTCGATACGCGCCTGGCCGCTTATGGTAAGGACAGTCGTTTTCTGGTGGCGCCGGGCATTCGCGCCTGTCTCAAGTCGGGGTTCCTCGGTCTGGATCGGTACGCTGAGGTCCTTCGCGCGCTGTTTCATCCGGATCGGTAGTATACTGCCCCCCTTGAGGAGTAGACAGGAGCTGTGATGTACTGGGGCGACTCAACAAGGAGATGCCGAATGAGAGAGTCGACCTTGACCGTGAGTCGCTGGACCCCCACCCGCAAGACAGCCGTGATCCTGGAACGGCTGCGTGGCGGTGATGCCGTGGGAGTTAGCCCGGAGACATGGACTCAGCCAAGCTCAACTGTGTGCCTGGCGGGATCGGTTCCTGCATCGCGCCATATTGACAGGGAGTCTACGCCATGACCTACCGTTCGGGCTGGTGGTACCCGATAGTGTTATTAATCTGGATAGGAGAATTGGCACAACTCTGACACAATTTCTCATTTCCGCACGTGAGTTCGCCCAGAGCGGAAACGATCACCTGGTGATTCTAAAAAGGAAGGGATGGTGGGCAGGGGCGGAATCGAACCGTCGACACCAGGATTTTCAGTCCTGTGCTCTACCGACTGAGCTACCTGCCCAAAACTCGCATGGGGATAAGCCGGTCATCAAAAGGCTCGATCTTTGTAGCACCGCGCGACTCGTTTGTCAAGACGTGCAGTGGCCGGCCTGCTGGGAGAGTATTACAAACCCAGGTCCGTCGGCTGCGGTGTCGGGCCTGAGTAGTCGTAGAAGCCCTGGCCCGACTTTCGCCCATGATAGCCGGCAATCACCATCTTCTTCAGCAGCGGGGGTGGCGCATACCGCTGTTCCCGATACTCTTCGAACATAATGTTCGCGATGGCGTATGTCGTGTCGAGACCGACAAAATCGGCCAGCTCTAAGGGACCCATCGGATGGTTGCAGCCCAGTCTCATCGCCTTGTCGATATCTGCCGCCGACGCAACACCCGCCTCCAACGCTCGAATCGCATCCAACAGGTACGGCACCAGCAGACGGTTCACGATGAAACCGCAGTGATCTTTTGCCGCAACCGGCTCCTTCCCCAGTGATACAGCAAAATCGGAGACGGCTCGAAAGGTCTCGGCGCTGGTGCGAATGCTGCGCACCACCTCCACCAGCTTCATCAGCGGAACCGGATTGAAAAAATGCAGGCCGGCGAACCGGTCGGCCCGCCCGGTTACAGAGGCCAGCGACATGATGCTGATGGATGAGGTGTTGCTGACAAAGATCGTGGTTGGCGGGCAGAGGCGATCCAGGGTACGGAACAGCTCCTGCTTCAGCGGCAGATCCTCGGTGATCGCCTCGATGATCAGATCGGCCGCTTTCAGCTCCTCCAGAGCGAGGGTCCACCTGATCCGCCCGAGGAGCGTCGCCTTTTCCTCGGCGGTCATCCGGCCCTTGTCAACCGCTCGTTGCAGCCCGCGATCGATCGCCTGCTTCGCCTTATCCAGCAAGCGCTGCTCCGCCTCCCTGACGACGACGGCGTAGCCTCCCTGTGCGACGACCTGCGCGATGCCGGACCCCATGATGCCGGCCCCGACGACCCCAACCGCTTGAATGACCGCCATGCGTGTCCCTCTACTTCTTCTCGAGTAGTCCGAGAGCTTCACTCAGTTTCTCGACGGACTCCTTGTGCTTTCCGCTCTTGTGGAGCCCAATACCGTCTTCACACATTTTCTTGACCTGTTGCTTCACCCCCGCGTTCGCTTTGGATTGTTTGATCGCCTGCTGGCACCGCTCATACAGGATCGGGCAGGTGTTGGCCCAAGCAGCAGGCGTCCCAACGCTCAACACCAATGCAACGCTCAGCGCCATCACGATAGCCGCCTTTCGCATCTTACTCATCTCCTTTCTTCCGATGACATCCCCGCCTTCCGGCGACGCCACTCGGCAAGCCTCCGTCCAATCTCGGCTTCCAGTCCGCGGTCAGTGGGATGGTAGTAGATTCGTCCCTTCAACGATTCAGGCAGGTAGTCCTGGTCAGCAAATGCCTCAGGCAGATCATGCGGGTACTGGTAACCCGCCCCGTACCCCACCTCCTTCATCAGGGCGGTTGGGGCGTTTCGCAGGTGTAGCGGCACCCCTTCGAGCGGCGCCTTTTCCACATCCCGCTGCGCGTCGCCAAAGGCCCGGTAGATGGCATTCGATTTGGCCGCAGTGGCCAGGAAGACGACCGCCTGGGCCAGCGCCAAGTCTCCCTCCGGCGAGCCGAGGAAATGGTACGCCTCCTTGGCCGCCAGCGCCACCTGCAGCGCTCGCGGTTCGGCATTGCCGACATCTTCCGACGCGAACCGGACCAGCCGTCTGGCGATATACAGCGGATCTTCACCCGATGCCAGCATCCGGGCAAGCCAATAGAGGGAGGCATCAGGGTCGCTTCCCC
>JAHFDH010000154.1 GCA_023249055.1 Candidatus Methylomirabilota bacterium | reverse complement strand
CCATCTCCCGCCTATTCTTGTGCGTCGATCGCTCCATCCAACTAGCGAAATAACGCGCTGTTTTCCAGGATGACACGCGCCTCGTTATGTTCTTCGTCCTTCGCGCCATAGAGGAGCGTCACTTTGCCATTTTTTAGTTCTTGCTTTAAGGTCTGGATTGGTTCGCTATTTTCTTTAAGTTCTCGGAGATACCGTTTCTTGAACTCTTCCCATTTACTCGGATCGTGGCCAAACCATTTCCGAAGCTCCGTGCTGGGCGCAATGTCTTTGAGCCACAGGTCAACGCTTGCCTTTTCCTTGGTCAAGCCTCGCGGCCAAAGCCTGTCCACGAGGATGCGCCTGCCGTCCTCTCTGTCCGGTTTTCATACACTCGTTTTATCTGGATGTTCATGTGGCACTCTTAGCTTGGCGTCAGTAGCCCGAGAACTCCTCCGTGCGGATGTTGTCGTCGTTGACTCCCGCTTCATTCAGTATTTCACGCATCGCCTGCACCATTACTCGTGGGCCGGCGATGTAGTAAATGGGGAGCGTCAGGTTGCCAATGGATTTCAGGAGCATGGCTTGGGTGATGAATCCGGTCTCTCCATGCCACGCGCGGCTTGACGTTTCCATCTGCGTCATCGTGCCGATAAAGGTGCAATTCGTATTTTCCTTCTGTGCTTCCGTCAACTCGTCCAGGAACGCCGCGTCTTCCGGTCTATTATTGGAATCGAACAGGAAAATCTTGTGGGGAAGCTTGTCGTGCGTAGCCTGAAGAACGATACTTCTGACAGGCGTAACTCCGATGCCGCCCGTGAGGAAGACGGCGGGAATGCTCGCATTGTTGTGGAGCGTGAACGAGCCGTAAGGAGCGTCCAACGTGAGTTCCGTGCCAAGCGCCATTATTTTTAACACCCGCTTGAATGCGGTATCGCGCATCCGGGTCGCAAACATAAGAAAGTCTTCGTAAGGCGCGCTCGCCAGAGAAAACGCTCGCATGTTGCCCTCGGTGTCAGTTTCAGCGGGGTTGATCAGGGTGCAGTCAGCGAATTGGCCTGCTTTGTAGGCAAATCCCTCCGGCTTTTCAAAATAAAACGCCATTGTTCCAGCAGCGATTTCCTGTTTGCTTTTTAATTTGACTTTGTAGATTGGCACGGTGCAATCCTCCTTACTTTTGCTGAAATTATAGTGCGCGCAGCAACGCCGCGCGCAGCGACCGAACCAGTTATGAGATGGACGGCTGAATGTAGCACGGATGTTTTACCCGGGCAAGATTCGACAAAATAACATGACGTATCTGATAGCATTTATTCCATGAAGACAGTGAAAAGACATATCCTTCCGCAGGGAAGGATATCATATGGCAATGGTTTATCCCGTAGCAGTCTTTGACCTTCGTGGCGGATACGAAGGAGGTGAGTGGATCTCATCTTCACGAAACGCATGTCCAGCATGCTGATGTCTCGATGTCCAGGATCGACAAGGCTTGACGGCACAGGACTGCACCTACGATAGCTCAGATTGTCATGAGCCGCCCGCTGCGCTTGACTGGGGCGGCTCGCCCTCGGCGGTCCTGGGGATGACGCTGATCGCGCCGTTCTCCTCCAGGATCGCGATGTGTGCCTGCGCCGGTTCGACCAGCCCGTTGCGCCGCAGCGCCGCCAGCAACTCGTCGAGGGTGATCCGTTCGCGCCGCATGTTCTCCTGGAGGATGCGTCCGTTGTGAATCAGGAGGGTGGGCTGGGCTTCGAGCAGGCGGCGCGCGCGCTTGGAACGGTACGCGACTTCGGTCACGCCGTAATTCAGCGCGAGGATGGTTACCGCCCCGATGAGTCCGCCCCCGAGCGAGTTATCGTTGCCGATTACGGCGTTCTGGACCACATTCGAGATGATAAGCAGGACGACCAGGTCAAAGGGGGTAAGCTGACCCACCTGCCGCTTCCCGGTGAAACGAAACGCCAGCAGCAGGAAGAGGTAGACGACACCCGACCGCAGCACCTTTTCAGCAATGGAGATCTCAGGGATGAAGAGCGTCCACATGGCGCCTCCTTCATGCGTTGTTCATGGGAGGTAGTGGATATCTGGAGGAGTTATATGTGCTTCGAGGTCACGCGCCGGTGATCGTGCCCGAACCCAGCAGGGCCTCCACCTCTTGCCTGAGCGACTCGTTTGCGGCCACAGTCATGTCCGGCGAGGCGGCAATGGTCACTTGGGCGCCCGGCTCAACGCTCAGGTGGAGCTTGACGGGAGTCGGCCCCGGGAATTTCAGCAACAGGCCCTTCAACTGCTCCAGCGTTGGGCCGGACAGGTTCGCTTCCCCTACCGTAATCTCTACCATCGAGGACGCCTGCCGCCTGCCGCCTGCCGCCTGATGGCTTTCGACATCTGAGAGGGGGCTGACTTCCGACAAGAGCAACTTGACCACCTCTTCGCCCACATCCACCTGACCCTTGACCATGACGGCCGCCCCCTTGACCAGGTGGAGCAGATTCGCCTTATACAGCTCAGGAAACGCCACCGATTCCACCGTTCCCGCCATATCCTCGAGCGTCACAAAGGCCATCCGCTCACCGCTCTTGGTGGTGATCTCCTTGACGGCAGATACGATGGCGCACAGCGTGATCGTATCTTTGTCCTGACAGGCCGCCAGCCGATCGGTGGTGACGGCCGCCACCCGTGCGATGACATCGCGATAATCGGTGAGCGGGTGGCCGGTCACATAGAAGCCCAACGTCTCCTTTTCAGCGGCCAGGCGTTGAGTGTGCGACCACTCCGGGATGCCCGGCAGGGTCTCTACCTGGTGGCTACGCTCGCCCTTGGCCTCCAGCACATCCAGCAGTGAGCCTTGGCCGTAGCTCCGCTCCCGTTGTGTACCGGCGCCGGCATCCATCGCCTTGTCGGCAACCGCCATGAGCTGGGACCTCGCCGTCTCGAGAGAGTCAAAGGCCCCGCACTTGATGAGGCTCTCGATGACCCGTTTGTTCACCAGGCGCAGATCGACTCGCTCGCAGAAGTCAAAGAGGGACCGGAAGCGACCTTTATCCCGCCGTGTAGCCACGATCGACTGGATAGCTGTCTCGCCGACGTTTTTGATGGCCACCAGTCCGAATCGGATCTGCTCTCCCACCACGGCGAATCGGCTGTCCGACTCGTTGACATCCGGCGGCAGGACGGTAATCCCCATCTGCCTGCACTCGTCGATGTACTTGACGATCCCGTCGGTATTCGCCATCTCCGAGGTGAGGAGGGCTGCCATGAATTCTACCGGGTAATGGGCCTTGAGATAGGCGGTCTGGTAGGCCACGATGGCGTAAGAGGTCGCGTGTGGTTTATTGAAGGCATACCCTGCAAAAGGGGCCATCTTGTCGAAGATCTTTTGCGCTGTCCGCGTCGGGACCCCTTTCACCTTGGCTCCGTCGACAAACTTCTTCCGCTGCTGATCCATCGTTTCGGGGTCTTTCTTCCCCATCGCCTTACGGAGCACGTCCGCCTCGCCCATCGAGAATCCGGCCAGATCAGAGGCGATCCGCATCACCTGTTCCTGGTAGACCATGATTCCGTAGGTCTCTTTCAGGATCTCCTCCATCAACGGGTGGTCGTAGCTGATCTTGACCTTGCCGTTCTTGCGATTGATGAAGTCATCGATCATGACCATCGGTCCCGGTCGGTAGAGCGCTACGAGGGCGATGACGTCCTCCAGCCGTTCCGGTTTCAGGCGCCGCATGAGATCCCGCATCCCCGACGATTCGAGTTGAAACACTCCAAAGGTCCGCGCCTCACCGAGTAGTTGGAACACCGCCGGGTCATCGAGGGGGAGCTCCTCGATCTGGATCTTCTGGCCGCGTCCCGACGCGATCAGCTCCAGGGTATTGGCAATAACCGTCAGGGTCCGCAGGCCCAGGAAATCGACCTTCAACAGGCCGATCTTCTCGATGGCCTTCATGGCGTACTGGGTCGTCGGCTTGCTGCCGGCCTTCGGGTCTTTATAGAGCGGGACATGCTCGGTGAGCGGGTCGCCGGAGATGACGACACCCGCCGCGTGGGTCGAGGCGTGCCGTGTCAGCCCCTCCAGGCACTTGGCCACCCGCCACAGATCCTCTACCTCCGGCCGGCTCTGCACCGCCTCGGTCAGCGGCGGGCTCTCGGCAATCGCCTCGTCCAGGCTGATATTGAGTCGATTGGGGACCATCTTGGCGATCTTATCCACATCGGCATAGGGCATCCCCAGGCCCCGGCCGACGTCCCGGATGACCGCCTTGGCCCCCATCGTCCCGAAGGTGATAATCTGGGCGACATTGTCGGCCCCATACTTCTTCGTCACATAGTCGATCACCTCGT
>JAHFDH010000153.1 GCA_023249055.1 Candidatus Methylomirabilota bacterium | reverse complement strand
CCGCCGGACCCGCATCTCCTCCTTCTACTAACGAGGCGGCCGACTGCGCTTCCGCAACTGCCGCTTCCTCGGCCGCCACCTCATCGGCAGCCTTTAGCCGCATCGCGCGACGCTCCTGGATAACATCAGCCATCCGAGACGCCATCAGTCGAATAGCTCGAATCGCGTCGTCATTACCGGGAATCGGATAATCGACTTCGTCGGGGTCGCAGTTGGTGTCCACAACGGCAACGACCGGAATCCCGAGGCGCTTGGCCTCGCACACGGCGATCCGCTCCTTCTTCGTGTCGATCACGAAGATCGCGCCGGGCAGTCGATCCATTTTCTTGATTCCGCCTAAGGTATATTCAAGCTTCTGCTGCTCCCGCTGTAGCTTTGCTATCTCCTTTTTCGTAAGACGCTCGAACTCGCCCTTGGCTTCCATTTCTTCAATATGGCGCAGCCGACTCACGCTCTTCCTGATCGTCTGGAAGTTGGTGAGGGTCCCGCCCAACCAACGGTGATTCACAAAGAATTGCTCACAGCGATTGGCCTCCTGCTCTATCACGCCGACCGCCTGCTTTTTTGTTCCGACAAATACGACCGGGAGACCTTCGGCTGCCACATCCCCCACGAACGTAATAGCTTCGTGGAATTTCTTGAGGGTTTTTTGCAAGTCGATGATATAGATCCCGTTCTGTTCGCCAAAGAGATACTTCTTCATCTTCGGGTTCCAGCGCTTCGTCTGATGTCCGAAGTGAACCCCCGCTTCCAACAGCTCCTTAATTGTCACTGTGACCACACCGCGCCTCCGTTCGGCTGGCTTTTTCGCGCAGCCCTTTGGGTTGTGTCCTCCGCCCACGTCACTTCCCTGCGAGACCCTTCCACTACCGGTTGGGGTACCCTTGCAGGAATCAGCGGGCGTGTGAAGTTACTACAAGTCCTTGCAACCGTTAACGCCCTGCATTTATACCACGTTACAACCGACCGAAACAAGAGAAAATAGGACCTACCACGCCGATAATCGTGCTGCGTGACCAGGAGTGGAAACCAACGCTAACTCCGGTAGCCGGCGTTGATCCTGACATACGCTTCACTCAGATCGGTAGTCAGTATGACCGCTCTCCCCATACCTCCGCGCAAATCGACAGTCAGGTCAAGCTCGGGTCGGCGCATTCGTGCGGCCGCCCGTCGCTCTGCTGCTGTCCCCAGACCAAGTCCCTTTCGAACGACAGGAATCTGATCCACGCTGATCTCTACCAGACCGGGATCGAACCGGATCCCCGAGGCGCCGATGGCCGACATGATCCGCCCCCAGTTGCAATCCTCTCCGAAAAAGGCCGTCTTCACAAGCGAGGAGTTGGCGATCGCCTTGGCCGCAACCGTGGCATCGCGCGCGGTCCGCGTTCCCATCACCTCTACCCGAATCAGTTTGGTCGCCCCCTCCCCATCCTTTACGATCATCCTGGCCAGCCGCGAGAGAACCCGGAGGAGCGCCTCTTCAAACACGTCACACTCCGGAGTACCGGCTTTCAGGGGCGGCGTATCGCTCCTGCCATTGGCAAACAGCAACACGGTATCGTTCGTGCTCATGCACCCATCCACCGTGATCGCATTGAACGAGCGGTCGACGGTCCGGCGCAGAACTCGGCGCAAAAGCGAGGCGGAGATCTGCGCGTCGGTGCCGACGAAACAGAGCATCGTAGCCAAGTGTGGCGCGATCATCCCCGATCCCTTGGCTATTCCACCGATCACGACGGGTTGACCGTCCAGTTCGAAACTGACAGCCGCCTCCTTTGAGCAGGTATCGGTGGTCATGATCGCCCTGGCCGCCGCCTCGCCGCCTTCGGTCGAGAGCAATCCGACACCCTCGCGAACCCCCGATAGTACCTTGGCGATCGGCAGCCGTTGACCGATCACTCCGGTAGAGGCCACAAAAACTTCGCTTGGGGGACGGTCCAGGAGTCGGGCGAGCCGATCGCGCATCTGCACCGCGTCCTGTTCGCCTTGACGTCCCGTGCAGGCGTTGGCGTTACCGCTGTTCGCCACAATCGCGGAAAACCGACCGCCCTTCAGTTGCTGCTCACACAGCAGCACCGGGGCCGCCTTGGACCGATTGCTCGTTGTGACCCCGGCGACGGTAGCCGGTCGATCCGATACGATCAGCGCAAGGTCAAGCCGTTCGTCGGGGCTCAGGGCAGGCTTGGTCTTTTTGATGCCGCAGTAGACACCGGCGGCCCTGATACCTTTTGCGGCCGTAATCCCGCCAGGGATCTCACGTATTGTTGGCTGTTTCACGGAACCATAGCGGTCAGCGATCAGCCGTCAGCAAAGGCTGCTTACTGAACGCTGACTGCTGATAACTCACCACAGGCAGAGGTTAGGGGAAGAGCGGGGCGAGTTGCAGCCCCGTCCGTTCATCGAGACCCATCATCACATTCATCGCCTGGATCGCCTGTCCCGAGGCGCCCTTGACGAGATTGTCGATAGCCGATACAACAATAACGCGCCGTGTCCTGGCATCGACGGCGAGTCCGATGTCGCAGAAGTTGGACCCGCGCACCTGCTTCGTTTCAGGCAGCCGCCCCTCAGGCAAAATCCTGATGAATGGTTCGTCCTGATACCAATCGTGGTAGAGCGCGCGCAGTTGCTCTGCATCTTTGGAGGTTACGAGCGTAGCCGTCATGGTGGCCAGGATTCCTCGGACGGTACCCACCAGGTGCGGCGTGAACGTGACCAGCACCTCCCGACCGACAGCGCGGCTCAGCTCCTGCTCAATCTCCGGCGTATGCCGATGGCACGCAATCTTGTACGCCTTACAATTATCCTGAAGCTCCGCGAAGTGCAGTGGAAGATCCGGCTTTCGCCCTGCGCCCGAGGCGCCGGAGATCGCGTCAATAATCAGGGTGTCCGGATCGATGATCTCTCGTTTGAGCAGGGGCAGCAGCCCAAGCAGGGCAGCCGTGGGGTAGCAGCCTGGCGCCGCCGCCAGTCGCGCGGTGGTGAGTTGCTGCCGATAGAACTCGGGAAGGGCATAGACCGCTTCTTTCAGCAGTTCCGGCGCCGCATGATCGACACCGTACCACTGGCGATAGACAGCCGGATTGCGGAAACGGAAGTCGGCGCTCAGATCAATGATCTTTCTGCCTGATGGATGCAGTTCGACTGCCGCCGTCATCGCGGTCTTGTGGGGGACGGCCAGAAAGATCAGGTCAGCGCGCTTCGCCACCTCCTGCGCATCGAATTTTTTACACGTCAGGTTGAGCATACCGAAGAGGCTGGGAAATACCTCTTCGATCGGCGCATCCGCATAACTCTCCGACGTCAGCGCGGTGATCTCTACAGCCGGATGATTGACGAGGAGTCGGAGAAGCTCCACACCGGTATAGCCGCTGGCTCCGACTACCGCCACCCGGATCTTGCACCCCGTATTGTCTATCTGCGAGTTCATAAAAACAGCCATCAGCTATCAGCCGTCAGCCATCAGCAAAAGCTGTCTGCTGAAAGCCGATGGCTGATAGCTATAAAAAAGCGGTCAGTTATCAGCAAAAGCTGCTTGCTGAAAGCTGACCGCTGATTGCTGATTGCTTGTATTAACGCTTTGAGAATTGGAACCGTGCGCGGGCTCCCTTCTGACCGTACTTTTTCCGCTCCTTCATACGAGGATCCCGTGTCAGGAACCCCGCCTTGCGAAGCGTCGGCCGCAAGGAGGCATCGACGACCAGAAGCGCACGGGCAACACCAAGTCGAACGGCGCCTGCCTGACCGGTCAATCCCCCGCCGGCTACATTGACGCGCAGATCGAATTTGCCTTCTACCCCTGCTGCTTTCAGAGGCTGAACAGCCGAGGCTTGATGGGTCGGACGGCTGAAGTACTCCTGCAGAGGCCGCCGGTTCACCATCAGCTTCCCATCACCGGGCGACAACCACACCCTGGCTACGGACGACTTTCGCCGGCCCGTCCCGTACAACGCACCTTCCGCTGCCATAGCTGAAATTTATCCCTCCTTAACGGTCGTTTTCACGAATGGTATCGGCTGCTGCGACGCATGCGGATGAGCAGGGCCCGCGTACACCTTCAGTTTGCGAAACAGCGCATCGCCCAACTTCGTTTTGGGCAACATCCCGCGAACAGCAGCCTCCAGGATCCTTGTTGGGTGAGCCTTCAACATCTGCTGAGCCGTGGTCGTCTTCAGCCCACCCGGATAACCCGAATGGCGGTGGTAGAGTTTATTCTTCAGCTTCTGTCCCGTGAACACCACTCGCTCGGCATTCACGATGACGACGAAGTCGCCGGTGTCCAGGTGCGGACTAAAGATCGGCTTGTGCTTCCCTCGCAGGAGCACGGCCACCTCAGTAGCCAGCCTCCCAAGCACCCGTCCCGACGCGTCGATGAGGTGCCACCGCCTGTCTATTTCGCTAACAGCGCAATGAATTGTCCTGCTCATGAAG
>JAHFDH010000035.1 GCA_023249055.1 Candidatus Methylomirabilota bacterium | reverse complement strand
TCCGGAGCACTGGCGGAGTTGTGCGATCTGTACATCAACGATGCCTTCGGGACCGCGCACCGCGCCCACGCTTCCACCGTCGGCGTCACGCGATTCGTCAAACAGTCGGCATGCGGCTTTCTCATGCAGACGGAGCTGAAACAGCTCGGGATGCTGCTTGATCGGCCTGCACGCCCCTTCATTGCGATCCTTGGCGGCGCAAAGGTGTCGGACAAGATCGGTGTCCTGGCGAATCTGCTGTCGAAGGTCGATGGTTTTCTGATCGGCGGCGGCATGGCCTATACCTTCCTGAAGGCGCAAGGACACGAGGTGGGGAGTTCACGGGTAGAGGCCGCCGGGCTGAAGGTGGCACAGGAGACGATGGAGCAGGCCGGCCGTTCGCACGTGGCCATCCATCTGCCCACCGACCACGTGATTGCCGAGCGGATCGACGCAGACGCGCCGACCAGGCAGGTAGATGGAAGTATTCCAGCCGGATCGATGGGCCTTGATATCGGTCCCGCGACGATCAGCCGGTTCGCTCAGGAGGTTGGGCGCGCAAAAACGATCCTGTGGAATGGGCCGATGGGCGTATTCGAGCTGTTGCCGTTCCGGGAAGGAACGTTTGCTCTGGCCAAGGCGGTCGCGGTCTCCGGCGCACATTCGGTGATCGGCGGCGGTGATACGGCTGCTGCTGTGACCCAGGCCGGAGTCGCCGAGCAGATGACCCATATCTCGACGGGAGGGGGCGCATCCCTGGAGTTCTTAGAGGGGAAGGAACTACCGGGTATCGCCGCCCTGACCGATAAGAGCTAGGGTTGGAGCGTAGAGGGTGGAGGGTTAACTGGTGTTGACCATGCGAATTCCAGTCATTGCCGGAAACTGGAAGATGTATAAAACTCCTTCTGAAGCCATCGTTTTGGCGGAGGGGGTGGTCAAGGCGTTGTCGTCGCTCGATGGCCCGGAGTTGGTGGTGTGCCCTCCATTTACGGCGCTAGCCGCAGTTGGTCGGGTTGTTGCGGGGTCACGGATAAGCCTTGGCGCGCAGAATCTGCACTGGGCAAGGGAGGGAGCGTACACCGGCGAAGTGTCGGCTGCAATGCTTCAGGATGTCGGATGTCGCCATGTCATCATTGGTCACTCGGAGAGGCGCCAGTACTTCGGGGAGACCGATGAGAGCGTGAACAGGAAGAGCTGTGCGGCCTTAGCGTGCGGCCTGACGCCGATTGTCTGTGTCGGTGAGACCCTCGCCGAGCGCGAGGCGGGACGCGCCTATGCTGTTGTAGAGACACAGCTCAAGGGGGGGCTGTCGGGTCTTTTGCCTGAGCAGATTCAAAAGCTGGTCCTCGCGTATGAGCCGGTCTGGGCCATCGGCACAGGAAAAACGGCTACCCCGAGCCAGGCTGATGAGATGCATGCGCATATCCGCAAGACTATCGGCATGCTGTTCGATTCGGGGATTGCTTGCGGCATCCGTATCCTCTACGGAGGAAGTGTCAAGCCGGATAATGCCAGGGAGCTGCTGGAGCGGACCGAGATCGACGGCGCACTGATTGGTGGAGCAAGCCTACAGGTCGATTCGTTTGCGGCAATTGCAAGCGCCGCTCAAAAATGAAGCCATTAGCGATCAGCCATCAGCTTTCAGCGTGAGGTGTTTGATTGATTGCTGATAGCTGACTGCTTTCCGATGTGTTCGATGCTGAGTTGTTAAGGAGGTATGAATGGTTATCGCGCTTTCCGTTGTGCATCTGCTGATTGCTGTCGTCCTGGTTGTGATTGTGCTTCTCCAGAGCGGTAAAGGCGCCGACATCGGCGCTGCCTTTGGCGGCGGTTCGAGCGGGACCGTCTTCGGCGGGCGCGGCGCTGCGACCTTCCTGAGTAAGCTGACTCTGGCAGCGGCCGTTCTCTTTATGGTCTCATCCCTCATACTGACTATTTTGTCAGAGCGCAGGGGTAGTTCCTCAGTGATTACAGAGGAACGGGTCGGGCAGACCGCCCCGGCTCCCGCATCTCCTCCGGCTGAGGCCCCGGCGCCGCCAACGTCTCCGGCCGGACAGACGCCGCCAGCGCAGGTCCCTTCAGCCGCTAAGTAACAAGAACGCATGTCCCGCTTGCGCAGCGCCCTCGCCCACGCGTTCGCACTGAGCGGGCAAGATAGTCGGCTTGATGCGGAAGATCTCGCCTTACTGGATCGGTTTGCCCGCCTTATCGCCGATCGCGGCCTTACGACTCCTGCGATATTCCTGGTGGAGTCGCTCGTCCCGCTCGGTTTCCTTGCCGGTCAATTGGTCCATGCCATGACGCCGATTATGGGAATGGTCGCCTCCCCTGATGAGGTCGAACGGCTCGCGCGCGTGTTGGAACGACGAGACGCTCCGGCCCTCTTTATCGACAGGCTCCAACGTATGGAGGAGGGACAGCGCCGTGAGTCGTGACATGACGGCGATCCTGGCCACCGACTGCGGGAGCACAACCACCAAGGCGATCCTGATCGAGAAGGTGGGGGAGGAGTATCGCCAGACCTTCCGCGGCGAGTCTCCGACCACCGTCGAGGCCCCATTTGACGACGTGACTCGCGGGGTGCTGAACGCCATCCAGGAGGTGGAGGAACTGTCCGGGCGGACCATCCTGGATGGAGAGAAGATCGTGACGCCGGCCGGAGAGGATCGCGGCGTCGATCTCTACGTCTCCACGAGCAGCGCCGGCGGAGGCCTCCAGATGATGGTGGCGGGCGTGGTGATGGCCATGACCGCCGAGAGCGCTCAACGGTGCGCCCTCGGCGCCGGCGCCATCGTCATGGATGTGTTGGCTGGCAATGACGGCCGGGCGGCGCATGAGAAGATCGAGCGGATTCGGGTCCTGAGGCCCGATATGATCCTGTTGTCTGGCGGGACCGATGGCGGAACGATTTCGCACGTTGTGGAGTTGGCGGAGTATATCCGCGCGGCCGATCCGAAGCCCAGGCTGGGCGGGCACTTTCGACTACCGGTCATCTTTGCCGGGAATAAAGATGCTCGGAACCGGGTTCAGGAGATTTTGGGCGACCGGACGGCCCTCGTTATCACCGACAACATTCGACCCATCCTCGAGCGGGAGAATCTCGGGCCGGCTCGCCACACGATCCATGACCTGTTCCTCGAACATGTCATGGCTCAGGCGCCCGGGTATGGCAAGCTCATGGGATGGACGGGCGCACCGATCATGCCGACACCGGCTGCGGTCGGTCTCATTATGGAGCAGGCTGCGCGAGCGCAGGGCTTGAACCTGCTGGGTGTGGACATCGGCGGCGCCACAACCGATGTGTTCTCGGTGGTGGATGGACAATTCACCAGGACCGTCAGCGCCAATCTGGGAATGAGTTATAGCGTGAGTAACGTCCTGGCCGAGGTCGGCATCGAGAAGATCGAACGCTGGCTGGTCGAGCCGATTGCAGAGCAGGAGTTGCGGAATCGGATCAAGAATAAGATGATTCGGCCCACCACCATCCCTCAGACACTCGCGGACCTGGCTTTGGAGCAGGCGATCTCGCGGGAGGCGCTCCGTCTGGCGTTTGACCAGCACAAGGCGCTGGCGGTCAGCCTGAAGGGGGTTCAGCAGGAACGCACCATCGCGGACGCCTTCGAGCAGGAAGAGGGGGGCAAAAGCCTCATCGATCTGTACAGGATCAACCTTATCATCGGGAGCGGCGGAATCCTCTC
Organism: Candidatus Methylomirabilota bacterium; assembly: GCA_023249055.1. Lineage (GTDB taxonomy): Bacteria > Methylomirabilota > Methylomirabilia > Methylomirabilales > Methylomirabilaceae > Methylomirabilis. The sequence continues at coordinate 12,156 of JAHFDH010000035.1, read as the reverse complement.
CCATGCGCCCCGCCGCGTTCAGGCGATGATGATGATGATCGATGCGTACCAGCCGCTTGGACTGACGCAACTCGCGGTGGACAGCATCTTCATGATGCCGCATCTTGGTGTGCTGTCCCAGGTCAATGAGCGAGCCGCCACCGAGGTGTTCCTGAAAGACTGTCTGGTGCCGCTTGGGAGTTGCCTGGCGGCCGAGGGGAAGGCAAAGCGCGGCGAGCCATGTTTCGCGTATACCATCCGATTTGCGGACAGTCGGCACGCACAGGGCAGCCTTCGTTTCGGCGAGATCCTGCGCATCGATCTTCCGTCAGGAGCCGAAGCCGAACTCCAGGCGGAGCCGTCGAAGAGCTTCGATCTGGGCGCCGGCAAAGGAAAGCCGGTTACGCTCAAGGTCAAAGGCGGTGTAGTCGGGCTGATCCTGGACGCCAGAGGACGGCCGATCTCCCTGGCGGAGAACGGGTCGGATCGTGCCGCCCAACTGCACGCCTGGGCCAAGGCAGTCGATCTCTATCCGGAATAACGTTCTACGTTCCAGGCATCGGGTTCTATATCAGAACATGAACTCAAACCTACTATCCACTGATCACTAAACACTAACCACTGCTCCTATGGCTCATTCCTATACACCAGGCTTGCGCACGGCGCCACAGACCGTAGTCCGGAAGCGGCGGATCTTGCCGATTCCCGGGCAGGTGCTTGTCCATGATGGGCAGGCGGTCACGGCAACCACGGTGATCGCTCAGACTGAGCTGCCCGGCAAGGTTCATGCGGTCAATGTGGTCAACCTGCTGGGGATCGTCCCCCAGGAGATCCGGCGCTACATGCTGAAGCGGGAGGGCGATGCGGTCGGAGCCGGCGAGCCGCTGGCCGAGAACCGGCCCGTGTTCAAGTGGCTGAAGACTCAGGTCCCTTCCCCGATTACCGGAACGATCGAGACCGTGTCAGAAGTGACCGGACAGGTGTTCCTGAGAGAGCCGCCAAGACCCCTGGCCTTGACAGCCTATCTTGATGGTCACGTGGTGGAGACCTTCCCGGGCGAGGGAGCAACCGTAGAGACGGCGTGCAGTCTGGTGCAGGGAATTTTCGGTATCGGCGGCGAGGCTGTGGGAACGATCGCGGTCGCCGTCGACAATCGCGAAGACGAACTGACGCCGGAGCGGATTACCGACGCGCACCGTGGGACGATCCTTGTGGGCGGCTCACTGATCGGTCGTGACGGTTTCGCCAGGGCAAAGCAAGCGGGAGTTGCCGCTGTTGTTGTCGGCGGCATCCACGATCTCGATCTGAAACAGCTCCTCGGGCGGGATCTTGGTGTCGCCATCACCGGAACCGAACAGATCGGTTTCACGCTGATCATCACTGAGGGATTTGGTCGGATTGCTATGGCCAAGCGAACGTTCGAGCTTCTGTCCTCCAAGGTCGGCCGGCGCGCCTCCTGCTCCGGCGCGACCCAGATTCGGGCCGGCGTCATCAGGCCGGAGGTGATTGTTCCGCTGAGCGAGGAGGAGGCGGGAGGCAGGGGGCGGGAGGCAGGGGAGTCGGAGGGAGTCGGAGGCGGATTGCGGGTCGGCGATCAGATCCGGATTATTCGAGAGCCGTATTTCGGGCGGATTTGTAAGGTGTTCGCTCTTCCGGCGGACCTTCGGGTGCTGTCCACCGGAAGCAAGGTCCGCGTCCTGGAGGCCGAACTCGACGACGGGCAGCGGATCATTGTCCCGCGCGCCAACGTAGAATTGCTGGAAGCGTAATGATATTCAGTTTCGAGTTTCGAGTGTTGAGTTGTGAGTTGAGAACCCGGAACTCGGAACCGCGACGCTCAACCTGGCGCCTCTTCTCAATTCGTAGCCTCGTGGCTGTTGTGTTTGTCCTCTCCACGCTCCACGCTCCACGCTCCACGCTCGCCGTATCCCTTGCTCCTCCCGAACAGTTCGAGGCCTTCGACATGCCCGGTGATGGCGGGGGCAGCATCGGACTGTCGTGGCAGGCGGCTCCCTTCGATGGACCGACAGTTCGCTATCAGGTCTACATGGCTGATCAGGCGCAAGGACCCTTTACGCGACTCGCCGAGTTTCCTGCTGATACTCACTACAAGAGCGATGTCGATCGCCCCTGGTGGAGCTGGGATCGGAGCAGGACGCATCACTTTTACCAGGTGAAATCGACGCCGGATCGCCGCCTCGAGAGCGGCCGCTCGTACTTCTTCAAGGTGGCGGTGACCGATGGGATGCAGACGAGTGAGGGATCGATGCAATCGGCGGTCCCGACGCCGAACCTCTTCAATCTGGCAAAGGTGAACAACTTCCTGTTGATGCTCCTCTTTTCCGCGCTCGTCCTGTTTACGATTGCCCAGGCCAAGCGACATCCGGCCATCTTCCTGCGCCGGATACCCGGCCTGGACGCGGTGGAGGAGGCGATCGGCCGGGCGACCGAGATGGGGCGGCCGATCCTGTACCTCACCGGCTCCGACGACATGTCGAGCCTTTCGACGATTGCGGCGACGGTCATCCTTGGACAGGTTGCAAAGAAAACAGCGGCGTACGATACACAGCTCCAGGTGCCGCACCGAGACCCGATCGTCATGGCCATCTGTCAGGAAATCGTCAAGGAGTCGTACCTGGAGGCCGGACGGCCTGACGCCTATCGTGACGACTCGAACTTCTTCATCACCAACGATCAGTTCAGCTATACTGCCGCAGTCAATGGAATCATGCTTCGAGAGAAACCGGCAGCCAACTTTTTCATGGGTTTTTACTATGCCGAGGCGCTGCTGCTGGCCGAGACCGGCGCCGGGACCGGCGCGATCCAGATCGCGGGGACCGACGCCGACCTGCAACTGCCGTTCTTCATCACGACCTGCGATTACACCCTGATCGGCGAGGAGTTGTATGCTGCGAGTGCGTACCTCTCGCGCGAGCCGATACTGGTTGGAACCCTGCGGGGGCAGGATCTGGGGAAGGCGTTCCTCCTGCTGTCTATGGTGATCGGGACCGTTCTCGCCACCATCGGCGGACTCGTCGGGACTCAGGCGTTTGTGCCGCTGCTGCAACTGTTCCGCGATTTCAAATAGGGAAGCAGCCAGCGTTCAGCAATCAGCCGTCAGCCACAGTGTTAGCGCTAGATGCTGATCGCTGATAGCTTCTTTTGAGGTGATTGAATGATCCTGTTTCTGCGGCGGACGTTCCCGCTGATTCTGACCTTCCTGTTCGGTGTGGCGGGCGCCCTCCAGTATTATATTCCCCACCCCGTCTCAGAAGCGGCGCTCACCGAGGTCTCGGTCTGGCTCCGGATTATCCTTGGATTTGCCATGATCCTGGGAATCGCCAGCCTGTGCCACGTCCATTACGCAAAGATCCGGACGCGGGTGGCAGGGTGGGGGTACAGCCTGGTGGTCTATCTCTCGATGATGATTACGGTCGTCGTGGGGGTCTGGTCGCGGGGGCAGGAGGAGGGGACGGGTTTCGGCTGGATCTATACGTACGCCCTGCTTGCGCTCCAGGGGACGATGTTTGCCATGCTCGGATTCTTCGTGGCTTCTGCCGCGTTCCGCGCCTTCCGGGCCAGGAGCAAAGAGGCGGCTGTCCTGCTGGTGGCGGCCATCCTCATGATGTTCGGGCGGGTGCCCTTGGGGGAGTACCTGATCCCCATGGCGGGGCCGGTGGCCGGCTGGCTCCTGAGCGTCGTGAACACTGCCGCCCGACGGGGAATCCTCATCGGGATCAGTCTCGGTGGAATCGCCATGTCGGTCAAGATCATTTTCGGGATCGAGCGATCGTACCTGGGGGGTCGAGATTGAGAGAGTTGGCCGGTAAACTGCTGCGCATGGACCGTCGGGTGATCTTCGTCCTGATCGCGCTGGCGACGCTGATTCCGCTCTTGCGTCCGATCGGCTTGCCGATCCGGATCTCGCCTGAGGTGAAGCAGGTCTACGACTACATCGAGTCGCTTCCGCCGGGATCGGTATTCCTGCTGTCGCTGGATTTCGACCCGGCCTCGAAACCGGAACTCTATCCGATGGCGGTGGCGTTGCTCAATCACGCCTTCAAACGAGATCTGCGGGTCATCGGGATGACCCTCTGGGTGACGGGGACGGGCATGGCTGAAAAGGTCGTGAGCGGGATCGCGAGCGAGCACGGGAAGCGGCGAGGAGTGGACTATACCTTTCTTGGGTACTCGCCGGGTGGGACCAACGTCATCATCAACATGGGTCAGGACCTGGCAGCCGCCTTTCCGACCGACCACTATGGCGAGCGGACTGCGGATCTCCCGGTTATGCGGGGGGTCACATCGCTGAGGCAGGTCAACTACGTGGTGAGTCTGGCCGCAGGTACGCCAGGCGTCGAAAGCTGGTACGTGTACGGCAAGGAGAAGTACGGCTTCGAGTTAGGCGGTGGCGTGACGGCCGTGATCGCGCCGGGTCTCTATCCCTTCCTTGACACGGGGCAGATCAACGGCTTGATCGGCGGGTTGCGCGGGGCCGCCGAGTACGAAATATTGGTTGGGCTGAAGGGGAAGGCAGTGGCCGGGATGGATGCGCAATCGGCCACGCACTTCATCATCATCGGTCTGATTCTGCTTTGCAATCTCTTTTACTTTCTGACGCCCCGCGTGGGAAGCCGCTCCGTTGGACGCGCTCAGAACAGGCCAGGCTCGCCACGGGAAGCGGGGCGCTGATGGCCGCTTCCGTTCTGATTGGCGCCTGGGTGGCTGCGGGTCTCACTCTGTGTATGTTCAGCTTCCTGTATAAGGACAATCCCTTCTTCCGGTTCGGGGAGCATCTTTACGTTGGCATCTCGATGGGGTACACCATCGTCCGGATCTATTACGACGTCATGGTCAAAAGTCTCTATACACCGGTCATCCAGGAAGGGAATATGTGGCTGCTGGTCGCCGCCTTTCTGGGTCTGCTGGTCCTGACCCGTTTCATCCCGAAGGTGAGCTGGCTGAGCCGGATCTCGTTTGCTGTTATCGTGGGGTTCGGGTCCGGCGTCGCCATCCCCCGTATTATCTCCTCCAACATCCTTCAGCAGGTGCAGGGGACATTAAAGCCGATCCTTGGCAACGCCGGTCAATCCCTCTTTGGGATGGCCCAGTTCAATGCGTTACTGATCCTGATCGGCGTCGTCACGGTGCTGATCTATTTCTTCTTCTCCATCGAGCACAAAGGACCGATCCAGGTCGCGGCGCGGATCGGCATCTACTTCCTCATGATCAACTTCGGCGCAGGGTTTGGCTATACGGTCATGGCCAGAATGTCGCTCCTCATCGGCCGGTTTGACGATCTGATCCTCTTCGGCTCCCGCGACTACGGCTATGCCTCGGTGGTGCTGCTTGGCATGATTGCCTTCGGCCTGTTCATGTGGGAGCGCAGATCGAGTGTCTCCCCAGGCCCCGATCAGGACCCACGCAATGCCGACAGCAATGCGCGCAATGAGTACCCCCCTCAGTAGGTTCAGGGCGTACGATGGTCCCCTGCCATATTGTCATTTTGCGAGAAGAGGCCGACCAGCTGTCGTTCGTGGCGAATTCTAAATATGATAGATAGAAGGAGGCTGACATGTCAGAGCATGGCGTAATCGTCGCGTGGCGGCGCACATCCGCAAGTTTTGACTACGAGGTCTACAACCGCGATCATTCCTGGTCGTTCGACGGAGGCGTTCAGGTCCGCGCCTCCGCCGCTCCCGCCTATCACGGCGATCCCGACTGTGTTGATCCCGAAGAGGCGTTGGTCGCCGCCCTATCCGGTTGTCACATGCTGACCTTTCTTGCTGTTGCGTCACGCAAGCGACTGACGGTCGATGCGTACGAAGACCACGCGACCGGGTTTCTGGAGAAGAACGCCAACGGCAAGCCGGCTGTGACACGGGTGGTTCTTCGACCGCGGGTCCGGTTCAGCGGTTCTGCGGCGCCTTCCCGCGACGAACTCGCGAGACTTCACGAGCAGGCCCACCAAAACTGTATCATTGCCAACTCGGTACTGGCAACCGTAACGGTCGAGCCAGCCGACTGATGCCTCATTCACCGCTACGGCGCTCAGACCATCACGTACTGGAGGTGCTATGAATAATGTCCAATCCGGAATCCTGGAATCGACCCCTCCGGTCGCCCGATATCTCATCTTCTCATTGACCGATCAGGACGAAGCCCGCAGGAGCCTGCGGCTACTCAGCAACATCGCTGACGGTCGACAAACCGTGGTCGGGCTTGGTCATTCGCTTGTGCTGACGCTTGGGGCAACTGTCCCGGGTCTCCGCACGGCTCCGAGCTATGCAGGCGCCGGGTACGAAGTGCCTTCTACGCCGTGTGCGTTGTGGTGCTGGTTGCGGGGGGATGACAGGGGTGAGCTGTTGCACAGAACCAGACGCATTCATGATGCGCTGGCGCCCGCATTTCGCCTGGAACAGGTCGTTGATGCGTTCACCTATGGCACAGGTCGTGATTTGACGGGGTATGAAGATGGGACCGAGAACCCGAAAGACGAGCGTGCGTTGGAGGTTGCGTGTGTTCTGGGACAGGGCGAAGGGCTGGATGGGTCGAGCTTTGTTGCGGTCCAGCAATGGGTCCATGATCTTGATCGCTTTGAAGCCATGTCTGCCCAGGAGCAGGACCACACGATCGGGCGTCGCCGGATCGACAACGACGAGATCGAGGATGCGCCGCCGTCCGCGCACATAAAAAGAACCGCCCAGGAAGACTTCGATCCGGCGGCGTTCGTGCTCAGGCGCTCCATGCCGTGGACGGACGACTGTCGCGCGGGCCTGGTCTTTGTCGCGTTCGGCGCATCGTTCGACGCCTTCGAGGCCCTCTTGAGGCGGATGGTCGGCGCGGATGATGGGATAGTAGACGCATTGTTCACATTCACCCGTCCGATATCGGGCGCCTTTTTCTGGTGCCCAGGCATGCAAGAGGGGCGATTGGATCTACGACTGCTTGGCATGTAAGGCGTCCCGGCAAAGGATGTCAGCGTCTGACTTCACGCAACGATGACGACCATGAGCGAGACAGTACGGATCGGCACGTCGGGCTGGTCGTATCCAAGAGGGCAGGGGCGCTGGAACGGGATCTTTTATCCAGCAAAGCCCAAGAACGAGTTAGAGCTGTACAGCCAGGTCTTCAATACCGTGGAGGTCAACTCCACCTTCTATCGGTTGCTTGATCCCGAGACGGCGAGGGCGTGGGTGACGATAACGCCCAACGATTTTGAGTTCGCGATCAAGCTCTGGCAGAAGTTCACACATCCTGGGATGTTCAAGAAGGCGACCGGTGCCGAGCCTGAGGTGACGCAGGCGGACTACGATGACTTCAAACGAGGCATCCACCCGATTGCCGAGGAATGTAAGCTCGCCTCCCTGTTGATCCAGTTCTCCGAGTGGTTTGCATGCACGCCCCCGAACCAGGATACGCTTGCCGGCCTTCTGCGGCAGTTCAAGGACTACCCGACGGCAGTCGAGTTGCGCCATGCCTCCTGGGGTGAGCACAGCGAGGAGACCAAGGCGCTGCTGGCTGCATTTGATGCAGGCTGGGCCTGCATCGACATGCCGCAGTTGAAGGGAACGATCACGCAGGAACTGGAGCCGCAGCGACTGCTGTACCTGCGCTTCCACGGCCGGAACCGCGAAAAGTGGAGGCGGCATGAGACGGCAGAGGAGCGGTACGACTATCTGTACTCAGAAGAGGAACTGAAGCCGTTCGCGGAGAAGGTTCGTGAGATCGCCGCAGCGGGAGAGAGCAAGGTGTTGATCTTCTTCAATAATCACGTGCGCGGCCAGGCGCCCGCAAACGCCTTGATGATGGCGCGTCAGATCGGGCTGCCGCCCACCGCGACCGTGCGCTCGGAGTTCGCCAAGGCGTTCCCCGCGATCGACGACGCCGTCAAGACGATTGCTGTCTGAGACCTATCGTGGCAGATTCGGGATCTTGTGGATGGTCGAGTTGGAGACCGCGAAGGCATGCACCTGCGGCTCGCCGTCGATGACGCCTTCGAGCGCTTGCAGCACCTGGGGGTAGGTTTCACGATGATACGCCTCTGCGCTGTCAGCCCTGTCCCACAGGCTGATGGCGATCGCCTCGTTACGCTCGCCTGAGACGAACGAGATCTCATCACAAAACCCTTCCTGCGACCTGAGGATCGGGATGATTTCACTCTGCAGTGTTCGAGAAAACGCTACGGAGCTGCCAGGACGAAGTTTTACACAGACCTTTCTTGCAAACATCTACTCCTCCAGAATGAATACGATTATTGGGATTCCAGGTGACCCGAACTATGAGGACAACCGCGGAACTCCCGGTGGAAGGATTTCAACCAGCAGATTGTATTCAGGGTAATAGCATGTGTCAACAAAAATCCCCCGACCGGTCAGGCCGGGGGATGTGAGAATAGGACCTGGCATCGCATTTGGCGCCCGCGCCGCGGGCCGTCTAGTGCTTTCAGGTAAACCCCCCGCGCTTGCGGAAGACGATCACGTACGTGAGAACTCCAACAAGTACGAGCCCTCCAATTTGCCACAGTAGACCTTCCATATTTACCTCCTAGATTGTAGCCTTGATGGTATAGTTTAGCATCCCGCCGGCCAGGACGATGTCCACCTCCCGCGGTGTGAGATCATGCCTGACCACAAAGTCCTTCCCCTTGGTGACGTTGGTGACGACAATCTGCCGGCCCCGTCGGATCTGCAGTGCGAGCTGCTCGATCCGCAGGTGGTCCCCCTGCGCGACCGCGTCATACGCTGTCTCGTCCATAAAGATCAGCGGCAGGATCCCGAAGTTAATCAGGTTGGCCCGGTGGATACGGGCGAACGACTTGACGATGACCGCTTTGAGGCCCAGATACATCGGTGCGAGGGCCGCGTGCTCCCGGCTGGAGCCTTGGCCATAGTTGCTGCCGCCGACTACAAAGCCGCCGCCCTTCTCCTTGGCCCGCTTGGCGAACTCCGGATCGACCCGGCTGAAGGCGTACTCCGAGATGGCCGGGATGTTGCTGCGGAGCGGCAGGATCTTGGAGCCGGCCGGGAGGATATGGTCGGTGGTGATGTTGTCGCCCATCTTCAGGAGGACTTCCCCCTCGACAATGGATGGCAGCTCTCCCCGGATCGGGACGGGTTTGATGTTGGGGCCGCGCAGAATCTCGACCTGCTCCGGATGGGACGAGGGCGGGACGATCAGGTTGTCGTCGAGGACGAACTGTTCCGGAAGGCTGATCGACGCCGGTTGGCCGATGCGCCGCGGGTGAACGATCTCGCCGGCCAGGGCAGAAGCCGCGCAGACCTCGGGGCTGGACAAATAGACCTTGTCGTTGGGCGCGCCGCTCCGCCCCTCGAAGTTCCGGTTGAAACTTCGCAGCGATACCGTCCCGCTGGCCGGCGTCTGGCCCATGCCGATACACGGGCCGCAGGCCGACTCCAGGATCCGCCCGCCCGCTGCGATCAGATCAGCCAGCGCGCCATTGGCGGCAATCATGGTGTAGACCTGCTTGGAGCCGGGCGTCACCGTAAAGCTGATGTCCGGGTGGACGGTTTTGCCCTTCAACATCGTCGCGACCGTCATCAGATCCCGGAACGAGGAGTTGGTGCAGCTTCCGACGCAGACCTGTGAGATCCTGGTCCCCTCGACCTCGGAGACCGGGCAGACATTGTCGGGACTCGAAGGCCGGGCGACCATCGGCTCGAGGTGGTCCAGGTCGATCTCCAGCAGCTCGTCATAGACGGCATCGGGATTGGGAGCCAGAGGAACCCAACTGCTCTCGCGGCCTTGCGCCGCGAGATAGCGGCGGGTCTGCTCGTCGCTGGGGAAGATAGACGTTGTTGCGCCCAGTTCAGCCCCCATGTTGGTGATCGTGGCCCGCTCCGGTACGGTCAGGCTCGCTACCCCTTCCCCGCCGTACTCCAGGATCTTCCCCACGCCACCTTTCACGGTAAGCCGTCGCAAGACCTCCAGGATAATGTCCTTGGCCGCGACCCACGGGCCTAATCGACCGTTGAGTCGAACCAGCATCACCTTCGGCATCGGGAAATAGAAGGGACCGCCCCCCATGGCGACGGCGACATCCAGGCCGCCGGCCCCGATGGCGATCATCCCGACGCCGCCGCAGGTCGGGGTATGGCTGTCGGAGCCGAGTAGCGTCTGGCCCGGCGCGCTGAACCGTTCCAGGTGAACCTGATGACAGATGCCGTTTCCCGGCCGCGAGAAGTAGATGCCGTACTTGGCGGCGATGCTCTGCAGGAACCGATGATCGTCGGCGTTCTCGAAGCCGGTCTGCAGCATGTTGTGGTCGACGTAGCTGACCGACAGCTTTGTCTTGACCCGTGGGATACCCATCGCCTCGAACTGCAGATAGGCCATCGTCCCGGTCGCGTCCTGGGTCAAGGTCTGGTCGATCCGGATCGCGACCTCTTTGCCAGGGACCAGTTCTCCGGCGATTCGGTGAGCCTCAAAAATCTTCTGAACCAGGTTCATCCCCATCGTTCATCCTCTCAAAAGTATCCTAGTAAAAAGCCCCGACCTCGTCAACGGAAAAGGCCAGATATGGGTGGCAGGCTATGTGGAACCGACTGCATCTGTCGTGAATGCACCACTTGGGCTTGCCTTCTACGCAAACCGTGTACGATAAGCGCAAACGCCGGTTCGCTAATCGCGCCGCCATACTCTCAAAAATCTGATTAAGCCTCGTGGAATTAGTAAGTTGGCCCATTTAATAGTGGGGCTATCTGGACTGGCATAAGGATTGCTCTCTCTCCGTGTAGATGGTCTCACGTGAAAAGGTCGAGACTGGTTTACAGCGAGCGGTTATAGCCCTGTTCGGCTTTCGAACGGCTGGCTAAAGGAGGTGAGTCAGATGACGAGGTTGACAAAGAAGTGGGTTCCAGTGCTGGCGGGCGTTCTGCTCATGAGCGGCCTGCTCTTCGTTTCAGCCGAGCCCGCACTGGCGAAGACGCACTTCTTCTTCGGGCTGAACATTGGGGTTCCGCTGACGTCGTACCCGGTCTACCCCTATCCCGCTCCGGCGCGCGTTTACTACCCACCGGTCTACCGGGCCTATCCGCCGTGCGCGCGGGTCTGGACCCCGGGGTACTACGACCCCTACGGGAACTGGGTCTTTGGCTACTACCAGTATGCCTGCGCCCCCTACGGCTACTAACCGGGCGGTCCAGAGTCGATTGCATCAGTCGGTGTAGCGTGAATGAACTTCAAAAAGGAGGTTGAACCCATGTGCAAGAAAAAAGCTGTTGCTGTACTGCTGGCATCTGTCTTCAGTCTCGCCCTTCCGCTCTCCAGCATCGCGGAGCAGACAGGGCAGGCCTCGACGCCGGGTCCGAAGGTGACCCATGCCGCTGCGAAGAGTAAGCAGGCCATCGCCTCCAGGAAGGCCCCCAAGAAAACCCCCCAGCATCGTGGAAAAAGTGCAGCCCACCACAGGTCGACAGCAAAAAGCAAATCGTGAGGTAGGCTAATTTCTATTGCCGTCTGCGCCTGGTCAGGAGTTCGCTCGGCTGACGAGCGAACTCCTCGCCATTTTCCCGCCTTCTAGCGCTGGATCTCCGCATTGATCGGCGTCATAAAAAGTTCGTGCTGCCAGACCATTGCCAGGATCAACCTTTGTTGAGGAAGCTCCCTCTGGAGGTTGTTGAAGGTCCTGACCCCACAGCTCACATGACCCCCTATACTGATCCCCGCGTAGACAGAAACCGTGACAAGCGGGCGCGACTCACCACAGCAAGGCGGATTCAGAAAGACCTTGACAAGTCCTCGGTAACCGGAAAGAATTCCCGCAATCGATAGAGACTTGGGACTGGGATATGCTGGTCAACGCACTCAGGAGTTGATCTCCCCAACGCAAGTCGGCGCGACGGTACGATGGCGCGTCGCAACAAGGGGCGGTTGGTAGCAGCGCAGACACTCACGAGTTCACGCGTGCCGAAGGTGACGAAGAAGACAACCGCAAAGAACGAGACAGCCGCCGGCATTGGGTACGAAGCCCAGCTCTGGCAGATGGCCGATGCCGCGAAACTTGACGAGGTCATCGTACGTAACCTTAAGGATCTTGGGTTTGGGGGCAACGTCTGTGGAAACGAATGAATCCGATCTGGCATTTGTTCAGCGTTGTGTCCGTGAGGGTCGGCTTTTTGCGGAGGAAGCAGTCATGAAATGTCATATTTGCGGCGG
>JAHFDH010000034.1 GCA_023249055.1 Candidatus Methylomirabilota bacterium | reverse complement strand
ATGGTCGACAGTCTCAGTGCGTAACCGCTGCAGAAAGCGCTTCGGCCCCTTCGTCCCTAAAAAGATGAGATCATGGCGTCTGGCAGCCGCCTCAGCCGTGATTCCCGGGCCGTGGTGACGGCCCCACGACACCCGCGTCCCCGGCGCCAGGCCCCGGCGGGAGAGCGCGGCGATGAACGGAATCAGCGTGCGTTCTGCCTGTTCCGGCGTCTCCTCTCCGACGCGCCGACGATCGAACAGTCGCGTCAGCGGCTGCCTCAACTGAAAGAGGACGATTCTGGCGTGCCAGTACTCTCCAAGGTTGGCCAGGAGATCGGCCGCCGACTCGAGGCCGCCGCCCTCGAACTCACCGCCATAGACCGGGACCAGGATCTCGTGGGGCGACGCCATTCTGCCGGGATGGACGACCCGCACCAGCAGGATGGCGCAGGGGACCTCGCGGAGAAGGCGGCGCGCCGCCTCCGGTCCGGTCACCGACGCCATGGCCAGCGTGATCGCCTCGCGCGCCACGAAGTCCCGCATGACCCGGACGGGATCGCCGATCTCGGTCACGCTCCGCGCCTTCAGGCCAAGGGCATGCGCCTGCCGCAGGAGGCGCAACAGCGACTCCTCGGCGCGCCTCATCGGGCCGGCCGATTGATCCGCCGCGACAAAGAGCAGATCGAGCTCCGCCCCGATCGCCTTGGCGAGCGCGAGGGCATAGCGCGCCCCGGCTTCTGCGGCGAACGACCCGTCCACACTCATCAGGATCTTTTGCATAGCCGCTAACCGACAAACTCGCCGACAACCTGCGGGTAGCCGCGCGCCTCCAACGCTCTGACGACAGGGTCCGGATTGATGGTCCGAAGCCTCATGATGACGAGACGCCTCGCCCCTTCGCGAGCGGGCAGGGTGACGAGACTGGCAATCTCCACCTGCTGTCCCTCAACGATCCCGATAACCTCGGTGAGCGTTCCCGGGCTTGCCGGAATCTCGATCTCCACGCGAGACGCGGTCTGCGTAGCCCCCATCATCTCTGTTATGACATCCAGGACATCGGTCTCAGTCAGCATCCCGACCAGCCGCCCATCCTGGACAACCGGCAGCGCGCCGATCCGCTTCTGGCTCATCAGACTGGCCGCCTCCTCGATGGGGGTAAGCGGAGCCACCGTAACCACCTCTTTCGTCATGATGTCCTTGATGGTCACTGCGGATGTAAAGGCTCGAAACTCCTCCGCGGTCGGATAGTCAAACGGAGAGGGCGCAGCCTTCTTGACGTCCCGGTCCGACACAATCCCCACCACGCGGTCCCCCTTGACAACCGGGAGGTGGCGGATGTGAAATCGCTTTAACGTGGTCAGCGCATGATCCAGAGTGTCGGACTGTGTGACACTGACCAGCGAGCGCCTCATTCGATCCTTAACTCGCATTGTCGGCTCCTTTCCTTGGTCTCAGCAAACCGGATACTTTCCTTCGGTTAATTCAACACAAAATTCGGTCAGACGATTCAGTTCCTGATCGATCACCAACCTGCACTCCTGTTTGATGTGCTCATCGTCCGCATCGGCCGCCTGGATCAGTTGAACCGCTGCCCATGGCTGATCGACCGGCCGGCCGATCTGACCCACAAGCCAGACATAGACCTCCCGCACCCCTTCGACCCGCCGGTAGATCTGATCGGCCATCCGATGCGACAACACCGTGTAAATCTTGCCGATATGACTCACCGGATTCTTCCCGGCCGCCGCCTCACCGCCTACGGGCCGGTTCAGCGGAATCACCCCATTGACACGATTGCCCCGTCCCACCTGCCCGGAATCGGCGTCCTCCGCCGAGGTCCCCAGCAGCGACAGATACATACCGCCCAGCCCGCGACCCTCGCGATCCAGCGGGTTCAACGCCAGATCGATTCGATCCAGCCCGGGCGAGGGCGGTAACGCCTCACGCAGCGCCTCCACAATCTCCGCCTTCTTGCGGAAATAGGCCGCTTCAGACGTAATCGCCTTGCACAGGAGCGGCATGGCGACCGTCAGGGTGAGCGCCCGATCGGCGCGGATCCCCATGACCTTCACATCCTCTCCCGTTTCCGGGAACGCCGTCTTAAAGCCGGGCGAGTTCAGATATCGCTCGACCCACAGGACCATCTGTTCGGTCTCGCTCAGGGGCGCATAGCCGACAGCCGCCGAGGTGTCGTTGGCTTCCCTGACCCCCTCGCGTCGGAAGATATCGGCCAATTCGTCGGAGCCCTCCGCCAGCACAACCCGGTACCGCACGTGCCTGTTTGGGTCCACGTGGCGCAGCGACGTGCGAAACCACCCCTTGGCCGCCTCCACCGCGATCTCCTTGATTGGCACGCGCACCCGCCCGACGCGGTAGGTCGCGCGGTCGCCGATCACCAGTTCCATCGGTTGCAGCACGCGCCCCTTACCAAGCCGCCGACGTACCCGCCCGGCCACCAGGAGCCCCTTGTCGATATTGTTGTGAAGGACCCGGCCGAAGCGTTGCAGATATTCGGCGTTGATGGCCCGCGCGACCTCCTCCATCACGGCGTCGCAGATCGAATCGGGATGACCCAGCCCTTTCCGCTCGACGATCTCGATCGGCTGCTCGCCGATGGGCGGCTGCTGCAACCGTTGCACGCGCGCCTGCGCCATCGGGTTCCCCCTCACCGCTCCCACTGCACCCGGAGGATTTTGTTGTCATGCGACCAGCCGTACGCAACGGTCCCCCCGCAAGCCTTGTGAAGCTCTCGTCCGAGCCGCTGCGCCAGCTTCTCATCGGTTGTCGTGATCTCAATCTGCCCGTTCTCCTCGCGGAGGCCCATGATCCGGTGAAGCGGATTGCGCTCCCTGGCCCGTTTCTCTTCGTTGGTGATGATGTGCAAGATCTCATCCTGATGCTCGGCCAGAAACTGCCCCTTGAGCGTCACCTGCCCACTCGGGTAGCCGTCGCGAATCTTTTCACATGCCGGGCAGAAGACTTCTTTCGCCGTTCCAGCTTCGAGAAGCTTAGCGTACACCGCCTCATCCTGATACCATCGCCTCCCTGTTGAGATGACATGGCACCCGTGACATACCGTCTTCCCGGGCGCGCCCTTAGCCAGGTACGAATCGGTCTCGGTATCGACGCTCTTCCTGGACGATGCGATGCTGTAATGCTTGCGCGCAACCATTGGTGTCTTCATCGCACACTCCTCATTCAATCTGAATCGGAATCGCCTTTCGCTTAGCCTCCTCGGTCTTCGGAAGGGTAATGGTCAGCACCCCGTTTTTGAAGGCCGCTTTGATTTTGTCGGCCGCCACCGGCGCGGGAAGCTCGACCGTTCGAGTAAAGGCGCCGTAGGAGCGCTCGAGCAGGTGGTGGTGTTCGTCATGTTCCTCTTTCACCTGTCGCTTCTCCCCCTTCAGGCTCAGCGTGTTGCCGGAGATGGTGACATCCAGGTCTTTGGCCTCCAGCCCTGGCAGCTCAGCCTTGACCATCACGCGGTCCTTGGTTTCAGTCACGTCGAGGTGCGGGGTCCACCCCGCTCCGGACAGGTCCAGGCGAGGCATCTCACCGAAAAACCGCTCGAACACTCGGTCCATCTCTCGCCTGAATGTGGCGAAATCGCCGAATGGTGTCCACTTGACAAGCGCCATGACCGTTCCTCCTTTCCGTCTTACTCGTCCGGAGCTTGTACGGTTCGCCTTCTCTTCCCCCCTCCCGCACCCGGAGGGTACCCGATGGAGAGGCTTGGGGTGAGGGTCGTCTTTTTTGTTGCTCCTGTGTCAGGCAGCCCCGTACTCCGAACCTCGCTCGGACAGCTCCTGTTCGTGGAGCTCGCGATACAGTTGACACTGAACGTGATCGGCCGTCGTGCACAACTCACGATACTCCGCAATCGTCACAACCCGAAGCCTCCCGTGAGGGTGCCCCACACAGTATCCCTCGATGGGGTACCTGGACGTCACGATCGCTCGTTTCAAGTACGGGCACGCTTCGCTTCGCTCACCCTGTTCGCGTATGCTATCCAACACCCGTGGGTTCGTCAGCGCGCTCATCGCCCTCCCTCCGCAGTCAACACCCGCCCTTACCATCCGCATTCAACAGGACTGTAGTCGGATCGGCCTGAAATACTTCAAGAAATTGCGCCGTCTGCTCCGCGGCGTCCGTCACGTCCAGCGTCTCGGCATCAATCACCAATTCCGGGTGAAGCGGCGGCTCATACGCCTCATCGACACCCGGAACCGTCGATCCCTCGCGACCCGCTTGCCCATAGACATCGGCAGGCGCGTAGCCGCCGCGCCGATCCCCCGCCCGCGCCCGACACGTGGACAGCGACGCGCACAGATAAATCTCGGCAAAGGCGGGGATCAGCGCGCGCGCCGCATCACGGAACCGCCGCCTGTGGGCGGTCGCGTCGATGATGACGCTCACTCCTTCGTTGCAGAGCAGCCACGCCATGTAGGCCAGGGCGCGATAGACGATCTCGCGTTCTTCGGCCGTGTAGCCGGGTGAAGGAGTGACCACACGCCGGATCTCATCCAGCTCCAACACCCGCACCCGCATCCCGCGCGCCTCCAGGCGCCGAGCGGTCTCGCGTGCCACGCTGCTTTTGCCGCTTCCCGGCAGTCCTGTCAACCACGCCGCCCACGCCACCGCAGTCTTCCTCACATCAGATATCGATTGAGATCCTTGTGATCGAACTGTTCGATCCGGAGCATCGCGTGCACAAATCTCAACAGTTTGATGCGCACCTCCTCTTGAAGGTCGGGGTACCAGCGCGGGCTTGCGATGACCAGGGCCCGGAAGACATAGAAGGGCGGGATCACGGAGTTCAGCTCGCGATCGCCGGTCCGTTCAAGGTACGCGCCGTAGAAGAGATCAAACAGCTCACGGAACGGTCCCTCCAGCCGACCCGACCGCAGGAGCGAGAAGAAGAGGAAATTGATGGTGAGGGCGGCAATGTCATCCGCCGGCTCGCCCCACTCCCCGCGACTTCGGTCGAGCAGCGTGAAATCGGTTCCCTCTCGAAAGAGGATATTCCAGGGGTGAAAGTCGCCATGAACAATGCTCAAGCGCGCACGCTTCTCTTTGAGGTATTGTCGCCACGCCACGCATCCGCACTCGACAACATACTGCTGTTTCGGAGGGAAGAGGGGGTACTCGGCCGGATACCCGTCAAGAATCCCCATGATCCCCTCACCATGGCCGATCAGATCCCGGATCCGGCGGAAATAGAGTTGATCGTCCTGACCTTTCTCCGCGTGGATTGTCGCCAGATAGTCCGACAGCGCCTGGGCGCGGTCAACGTCCAGCTTGGTCGCCTTCCCCTCCTCCAGAATCCGCTCCAGATCGAGCCAATACGCGGCCCCTTCGACCTTCTCCATCAGAAGGAAATACTCCTCCGCGCGCCCCGCCGACTGCAACTGTCCCTCTCTCGTGAAGAAACCAACGTCAACGCTCGCGACGTGGCGAGCGAGCTTCCCGTAGGCGTCATGCGCCCAGATCAGGGTACCCGCCCTATCGGCCTTGTGATCGTGGCCAAAACCGGAACCGCCCCGCACCGTGGACAGGACGTAGGAGCGCGGGATGCCGTTCAGCAACAGGTCGATCTGAATCGGCCGACCGTAGCCGAATGCCTTCAAATCGTGACCATGCAACACGCCAAGCTCCTGCCCAACGATGGACGGCCCGTCACCCGTCAGCGGCCGAACGGCCTGCACCTGTACGACGCCGCCGAGGGCGGCCTCGAGGTAGTGGGTCAGCGCCTTGTGCTGCAGCGTCATGTCGCCGGCTCCTCTGTCGCCGGCTCCCCGCCTTTTCGCGCCGGGAGCTTGACGGTCAGGACGGGGCATGACGAGTGACGAACCACCCGCTCGGCGACACTTCCCAGAAAGACATGCGCCAGCCCGGTTCGTCCACGGGTCCCCATCACGATGAGATCGATCTTTTCCCGCTCGGCGAACTTCGTGATTTCCGCGTGCTCCACCCCCACCTGCACGTCCAGGCGAATCACCGGCTTCGGCTCGTTGACGCGCTCGGCCAGCTTTTTCAAGCTGGTCTCGGCATTCTTGACCAGGCTGTCGATTACCTGTCCGATGTCATATTCGGGGGTTTGGGGGGGGAAGTAGATGACGTGAAGCAGGTAAAGTTCGGCGCCGAACTCGCGGGCAAAGGTGAGCGCATACTGGAATGCGTGCTCGGCATCATGGGAAAAGTCGGTCGGAAAAAGGATCCGTGAAATTTGCATTCGTCCCTCCTGTCGGCTGCGCCGCCTTCGGGTCGGCTGCACTACGTGATCTTCCGTCCTTATCGATACACGATGAGTCTCTTTTGCGCTATCGGCCTGAGACGTATAGCGCGACATCTCCTATACACAATGTAGGCTCGGCATCGCCAATCGGCTAGAGCATCTGCATGCCGAATTGGGTGAATTGAAGGATACACCGGGTATGTGCGCCGCACTTTTATCCGCGGTCGCCGTCCACCGCCCCTACTAGCGCGGCCTCGGGCCTGTAGGCACACAGCGGATCGCTTCCATTTGGATCGCCGGTCTCGGCAAAGGCGCGCGCCCGCGACCCGCCACAGACCCAGCGAAACTCGCAGAGGCCGCACTTGCCGCCATATTGATCGGCGTCGCGGAGGCGTGTAAAAATCTCCGAATGGCGATAGATCGACACAGGGCTCTGCCGGCGCACGTTCCCGGCCGTCACCGGCAGGAAGCCGGACGGATAGACGTCTCCGATGTGCGAGATGAACATGATGCCGTTGCCGTCGCGGATTCCAAACCCCCGTCCGATGGGCGTCTGCCGGATCGCGGCATCGTCCAGGCCTTCCAGCCGCATGCGCATATAGGCCACGCGACGGAAGTGCGGCGCTTCCGTTGCCTTGATGGCAAATGGAGCCGTCTTCACGATGTCGTAGATCCAGTTGTGCAGCGCCTCGGCCTCGCTGGGCCTGATCTCGCGGAGGGCCCGACCGCGCCCCGTGGCAATCAGATAAAAGAGACTCCACCGCATAATCCCCAGGTCCTTCAGCAACCGAAACACGCCGGGCAGTTCCACCATGGTTTCAGGTGTGACGAGGGAGTTGATCTGCAGCGGGATTCCTGCCGCCCGGACAGCCTGAATCGCGCGCATGGTGGTCTCAAAGCACCCGGCAACGCCGCGAAACCGATCGTGGCTCTCGGCCGTCGCGCCGTCGATGCTCAGCGACATACTCATGACTCCGTTGTCCGCCAACGCCGCGATGGCGTCCGGCGTGAGGAGCGGGGTGCCGCTCGGCGCAACGGATATCGGCATCCCGATGCTTCGGCCGTGTCGCACCAGCTCAAAGAAATCCGGACGCTTCAGCGGGTCGCCGCCGGTCATGACCAGTTGCGGGGGCGGATCGCCAAATGTCCGGAGTTGCCCGAGCAGCGCCTTGGCCTCCTCCGTGCTGAGTTCAAACGGGTCGCGCATCGCAATGGCTTCAGCGCGACAATGCGTACACACCAGATCGCAGGCCCGTGTCAGCTCCCAATAGATCAGCTTGGGTGCCTCGGCAAAGACTAAGTGATCAAATCCGGTGATAACAGGATACATACCCCTCCTTCGGCATACTGCTGCCTGACCTCTTTTCGGCAGTAAAACAGACCCCGCGGTGTCGCCAGGATAGCTTACAGCAGGGCAATATCATGATAATGAGCATAACATATCAATAAGCGTTCAGCTATCAGCTTCCAGCTTCAGACTAACGGCTGATTGTTGACCGCCGAACGCCTGCCTCGGGCTTCCATCCGATAACCGGTTCTATCGCACTCCGGCCAGCTCTTGCAGGCGTCGCCAGTACTGAAGCCGCTCGGCCTGGGCGTAGCGCAGGGTTTCAGATGGGCAACCCTCCGCGTCGAACTGTTTCGCAAACCGGCCCTCCGTCCTGGCAAACGCGACAAAGTCGACCACCTCGCCCGTATGAGGCAGCCTGTACCAGTCCTCGCCCATCGCCGGGTTACCCGCCAGGCTGAGCCGCTCTTTGATCCGCTCGCCCTTGCGCGGGTCATGCACAAAGAGGGGGAAGGCCCGCGAATCGACCGCCAACTTCGCCTGACACGAGGACCGGTCGTCCGCCACGCCGTGCTCGGGCTCGCAGGTCGTATAGACACTGATCACAGCCGGGCCCGGGTACTCATTGGCCGCCATGATCGCCCGGTAAAAATGGTTGATATGGGCGGCAGTGGTCTGCGCCACAAAGGTATCCGGGTGCATCATGGCGATAAGCGCCAGCTCTTTGCGCCGCTCGCGCTTGCCCGGCGCCGCCTTCCCGACAACGGCCATCTTGGCATCCTGTCCGGTATAGGTCGCCGTCGAGGCCTGTCCGCCCGTATTGGAGTAGACCTGTGTATCCAGGATCAGCACGTTGATATCCATCCCGGAGGCCAGCATCCGCGACAGGGCCTGAAAGCCGATGTCGTACATCGCCCCGTCGCCCCCGATGACCCAGAGTTTCTTCTCGTGCCACCCGCGTTGGTCCCACCTGGCGCGGACCCCCATCGCCACGGCCGGCGCGTTCTCGAACAGGGAGTTGGTCCATGGCACTAGAAACGGGTTGTAGGGATAGGTCGAGCCGTAGACCGTGTTGCACCCGGTCGCCGCCACGATCCCAACCGCCTCCGCGCCGTGCACAAATCCGGTGGCGGCCAGCATCATCCGGATTGCCGTCGCCTCGCCGCACCCCATACACGAGCCGGCGCCGCCGACGTACAGCAGCGCCTCCTCGGACAGCATCATGTCCGCGAGCGCCCGCTCGTTGATATAGGCGCGCGGGGTCTGACCGACCTGCCGGAAGAAGTTGAAGTAGCGCCGATAGCGGGGGATCGTCTGCTCGTCCTTCCTGACCATTGTAAGGGCATGGTAGCCGAGAGTCCCGCAGACCTCGACGCACTCGGCGCATCCCTTGCACTTGGTCGGATCGACGAAGATGCCGAACAGGGCGCCCTCCTCGCCCTTCTTCTCGAAAACCTCCCAATATTTCCTCGTTACAGCCCACTGGGCCCGAATGCCCTCACGCTCCTGATCGTCGGCGACAAGATTGAGTTCAGCCTCCAGGCGCGACTTCGGGATCGCCTTACCCAGGATGGCGGTGTCGGGACACTCCGTGACACAGGCCATGCAGCCGACGCACTTGTCCCGGTCGAACTGCGGGATCTCCGGCGCAATGTAACTAAAATCGCGCAAGGCGCCGGTCCCCGGCGGGATCAGACTGCGGGCAACCCCGACATCGGCCGGCAGGCTCTGTTCTCCAGTCCCGGCCGCATACGCCCCGATGATCCGCTCGTTGAAATCGCTCACGTACCGCTCCAGATCAAGCTCCAGAACGCCGGCCGGCGGCAGGGCGCTCTCGTGGATCTCCTTCTCAAGCCCGCGAGGCTTTGTCCCCGCACCCTGTTCGACGTGCTCCTCATCCAGAGGGTTATATCGTGGCTCATACTCTGCCATCGCTGAACCTTTCTGCTATACTGTCACAATGCCCCGATGGGACGTCGAAGACCTCGGTGTAGCCTCGGCGTACGGCCGCCATATTATCCCGAACCACCTGTTCGCCCCGCTTGCCGAAGTACTTCCGCAGCGACCGCTCGACCGCGGCGAAGACCTCCTCCTCGGACAGATGCTGCTCGCGGAGAAACGGCGTGCAGCGCAGGAAAATGCCCAGCAGGACAATCCCCTGCATCCGCTGCTCCAGGTCGGAAGAGCTGGCGACCTCGCGCGCAATCTTCACGGTATCCAGCGCCAGGACCCGGATATGTCGCTCGCGGATGATCCCCTTCGCATAGTCAGGGATCTGCGCCCAGACCTCCTCCGGCGCCTTCTTGTCGGTCTGGATAAAGACCATACCGCCTGTCGCGAGGCCGGCCAGCGGGTTGCCGAGATTGAAGGCATTTATGTCGTTGAGGGTCACGAAATCGACCTGCGTCAGTTCGCAATGGGTGCGGATCCGCTCCTTGGCAACGGTCAGGTAGTAGGTGGTCGGCAGCCCCTTCTTCTCGGAGCGGTACTTCGGGTAGGCCTGGACCTTCAAGCCGAAGAGATCGCCGACGATCGTGGCGATCACCTTGTTGGTCGTCACCGATCCGAAGCCGCCGACCGAATGGCCGCGCATCGAGAAGGTTCCAGCGGGACGAACGTCAGGCTCTTCTGACGGCACAAGCGCCAGGTCGTGCTTGATCCCTATCACGAAGTAGCGAGACCCGCCATCGTCGCGCCGCATATTCTCGATCGCGGCCGCCAGGTCGCCGGGACGGATATCCCGGCTGCCCAGCCCGGCCGAACCGGAATAGATGATCGGCATGCGCCCTATCGGCGGGAATCCCGGAGCGCCCGTCGCCGCATCCGCAAACGCCGCCTTGATCTCGGCGGTGAGCGGGTTCGATTGGGCCAGCGGGTTATCCATCCGCTCGATCACCGCCATCGCCTTCAGGTGCTTCGTCGCCTCGACGATCTGCCGGCCGGGAAATGGGCGGAAGCTGGTCACGTGGAGGGCGCCCGCTCGAACGCCGCGGTGAGCCCTCAGGTGGTCGACGGTCGCCATGGCCGTCTCGACCAACCCTCCCATTCCGACAATGGCATAGTCGGCATCCTCCATTCGGTACGCCTCCACCAGGCCATACCGGCGGCCTGTCAGGGCGTAGAACCGTTCCATGACCCCCTCAACAATTACCGGCAGTCGATCATAGAAGAACCGCTGAGCGATCTTTCCCTTCATGTAGCTGTCCTGATTCTGCACCACCCCGCTCATGATCGGCTGCAACGGGTTCATCAGATTGCGCAGGCGCGTACCGGTATGCGGGTCGCCGATCAACTCCTTCATCAGCTCCGGCTCAGGAAGCAGAACGTTTTCGATGGTATGGGTGGTGAGGAAACCGTCCTGTACGGTCATAAAGGGGGTCTCCCCCTCCTCGGCGGCGCGGCGGGCGATGAGCGCCAGATCGGCCGCATCCTGGGCGTTCTTCGCAAAGAGCATCCCCCACCCGACGTCCGCAACGGCCATCACGTCGTCATGGCCACAGTGAACATTCAAGGCCTGAGAGGTCAGCGCGCGGGCGCCGATGTGGAAGACCGTCGGGAGCCGCTTCCCGGCGATGGTGTAGAGGACCTCCTTCATCAGGACCAGCCCCTGGCCGGAGGTAAAGTTCGACACCCGCCCACCGGCCAGCGCAAACCCCTCACACGCAGACGCCGAGCTGTGCTCCGACTCGGGTTCGAGGAAGAAGAGCGGTTCACCCCAGAGGTTGCATGTGCCGTTCGCGACCTCCGCCTGGTATCCCGTCCCCATGTTGGTAGAGGGGGTAATCGGATAGGCGCAGGCGCCCTGCGTGATATGCGTGTCCACCCAGACGACGGCCGCCGAGCCGTCTGCCGTGGCCGGAATGCCTGGAAAAGGAAACGGCTTGCCGGTCATGAGGACTCCTCTCTCCGGACCAGGATTTCGAGCAGATCGGTCTCGGTCACGATCCCAACCAGTGTATGGCCATCCACCACCGGCAGGCAGCCGATCTTCTCATGAACCATGGCCTTCGCAGCCTCCCGCACCGTCGTTGTCGGGGAGGCCGTGATCAGCTTGCGCGACATGACCTCCACGACCTTCAACTCGTCCATAAACTCCTCGCGTTCATGGGTCGTCAACGGCGACTTCGAAGAGGGAGCCGCCCTGCGAAGATCGCGATCGGTGACGATCCCGACCAGGCGTTTGCCGTCCATCACAAAGAGATGGCGGATCTTGTACTGGTCCAGTAGTCGCTGAGCCTGGCGAAGAGACGCGCGCGTCTCGACGGTGATCAGCGTCGGACTCATGATCTCTGAAAGCTGCGTCATCGGTTGCGACTCACCATGTAAGTGTTCAGCTATCAGCCGTCAGCATTCAGCAAAAACAAAGAGATACGAGAAACACGCTGCAATTTCCACGATGAGGCTTGCAACATAACCTCTTGTTTTTCAGGGCCGTACTGACTGCTGAACGCATATCTCACCATAAGGCCATTCCGATGGGGCGTTTGCCGACCGGTACTCGCCCCACCATCGTCTGGGACAGCACATTAATCACGGAGATATCATCCGATCCGGTGTTGGCCACAAAGGCGTACCGTCCGTCGCCGGAGATGACGATGTTGTGGGGACGGGTTCCGACGGGGATCGTCGCGATTACGGCACTGGTGGCCGTCGAAATGACCGAGACGTCGCCGCTTCCCGTGTTCGTCACATAAATGTAGTGGCCGGATGGCGTGATATCGGCGTCGCTTGGCTCCTTCCCCACGGAAATGGTCGCGACCACCTGATGATTCGCCATTTGGATCACACTCAGGCTGTCCGAGCCCCTATTTAGAATATACGCGAAGGCGCCGCCCGGGCCAAACAGAACGTGATGGGGGTCGTCGCCGACGGGGATTCTGCGCAAGGACAACTGGGTGGCTGCGTCGATGACGGTGACACTGCTTGACTCAGGACTGGAGACCAACAGATACTTGCCGTCGGGGGAGATCTCGGCAGCATAGGGTCTTACGGCCATCGGCAGCTCCGCCGCAACGACATTCAGCGACAGGTTCAGCGCCGAGACGGTATGGGATCGCTCGCTGGGAACATAGGCGTGGCCGCCATCCGGAGAGATGCTGATATGGGTCGGCGCTTCTCCGACCGGGATCACCGCCACCTTCTTGCCGGTCGCGACCTCAATCACCGTCACGCGGCTATACACACTGTTGGTAACGTAGGCATAGGTCGCGCCGGATCCAAACACCGTCTGGCCTCCCGGGCCGGTGGCATTGGAGACCGCGGCGACGACAGTGTGCGCGGGCAAGGCGAGAATCCAGACTTCAGCCGAACGGCCACACGTGACAACGGCATACCGCCGATTCCGGCTGACAGCAATATGCTGCGGGCCGGCGCCCACCGCAATCGTGCCGGTCACCTTCATCGACCCGATATCGATCACCGAAACCGTGTCCGAGCTCTCATTGGCGACATAGAGCGCCTGCGTGCCGCGTATACCCGCCTCATGCGCAAGCGCGGTCGCGCCGACGAGCAGCAGCGACGCCAGCGCGACGATGCCGACATTCATAGCGCGCCGGACTGCCGTCATGCCACCCCTCCCCTCTCGCCCAGGGGCCTCCATTCGCCGGGTCTCTCCCCAACTCCCGCCGCCCGTTGCTTCTCGGAAACCAGTGCCATTCGGATCACCTGATCGAGCTCGTCGGGGTCGCAGGGCGTCAGCAGGTAATAGAAGACGCCGTATTGAAGCACCTGGCGACCCGCTTCGAGCGACCGATCCCCGGATAATACCACCAGGGGCAAGCGAGGCCGAATCTTTCGGAGGATCTCAACGGTCTTGCTGCCGGAGGGCTCAGCGATCGAGAGATCGAGAATCACGAGCGCCACATCCTGCTCCACAACAGCCAGCAACGCATCGCCGCCGATCTCGGCAGTGACCGCCTGATACCCCTGCGCCGATACAGAGCCGACGATCTGCTGTCGACTCGACGACTCCGGCACGGCAATCACAATCTTCCGCTGATCGCTCATCATAGTCCAGTAGTTTGTCACTCCCGGTTTGACCCGGAACCCAGGATCTTGCTGGATTCCCGCTTGCGCGGAAATGACGTCCAATATTACGACCTACGACGCTCTGTATAAGAGCAATGCCGATGCCAATGATTCGACGGATTCGAAGGCTTCGATTCCCGACCTAACTACATGAAATGATGAGCAGTGTTGAGGAACCCCTCTGACGCGGGAAGGGCGTCTCCGGCACCCATCCATGTGGACGGGAGGATCTGCCCCATTGCGGAATCAGAGAAGGAGGATAACTAGCTGAAAACACGGGAAAGGATATGTGGGGCAGGAATGTCCCAATACAAACCCGAATGCCCCAGTCAAGGCAGGTAATTTGGGAATTGTGGGCTTGGTCTTTACGACTGCCTGGGCTGAAGCAGTTGCGTCAGCGCCTCCCGATCCACGACCTCCTTTTCCAGCAGCAACTTAGCCAAGGCATCTAAGTCGCTGCGCCTGGTCGCGAGCGTCTGTTCGACTCGGGCGTGGGCATCGTCCAGGAGTTTCCGGATCTCCTCATCAATTGTCTGGGCGGTCTGCTCGCTATACTCCCGTACCCTCTGAGGCTTCGCGATGTTCAGGAAGGGGGAGGTGCGCGGCTCTTCAAACGTCGCCAATCCGAGCTGTTCGCTCATTCCGTACTGGGTCACCATGAGGCGGGCCATATCGGTCGCCCGCTGCAGATCATCCTGCGCCCCGGTAGACACATCCCCAAACACGATCTCTTCGGCCACCCGGCCCCCCAACAGCACGTCGAGTCGGTCGAGTATCTCGGCCCGTTTCAGCAGGTATCGATCCTCCGTAGGCGACTGTTGGGTATAGCCCAGCGCGGCTACGCCGCGGGGGATAATAGAGATCTTTGCAACCCGATCGGCGCGAGGGCGGGATTCGGCCACCAGGGCATGACCGGCCTCGTGGTAGGCGACGGTTTCCTTTTCCACGGGATTCATCACCCTGGTCCTTTTCTCGAGGCCGGCGACGATCCGGTCGATAGCCTCATCGAAATCCGCCATGACTACCGCATCCCTGCCCTTCCGCGCAGCCAGTAGCGCCGCCTCGTTCACCAGGTTGGCCAGGTCGGCGCCGACGAAGCCGGGCGTCCTTGCGGCGATGGTCGAAAGGTCAACCTCGGAGGCGAGTTTAACCACCTTAGCATGTACCTGAAGGATCTTCTCCCGCCCCCTAATATCAGGGCGGTCGATGGCCACGTGACGGTCGAAACGCCCGGGGCGGAGTAAGGCCGGATCGAGAATCTCCGGACGGTTCGTCGCAGCCATGATGATGACACCTTTATTCGTGTCGAAGCCATCCATCTCCACGAGCAGTTGGTTCAGGGTCTGCTCGCGTTCATCGTGTCCGCCCATCGGGTTCAGCCCACGAGCCTTTCCGAGCGCATCCAGCTCGTCGATGAAGATGATGCATGGGGCCTTTTCCTGAGCCTGAGCAAAGAGGTCGCGCACCCGTGCCGCCCCGACCCCTACGAACATCTCGACAAACTCCGATCCGCTCATGCTGAAGAACGGGACCCCTGCCTCGCCGGCGACCGCTTTGGCCAGCAGTGTCTTTCCGGTCCCAGGGGCTCCGACGATCAGGACCCCTTTGGGGATCTTTCCCCCAAGACGGCGGTACCGCTCGGGCGTCTTCAGAAATTCGACAACCTCCATCAGCTCGGCGCGCGCCTCGTCGATTCCCGCCACATCCGCGAAGGTCACGCCGGTCTCTTTCTCCATGTACACTTTGGCCTTGCTCTTGCCAATCGCCATCAGACCGCTGGCCGGTCCTCCGACTCGCTTCATAAGAAACATCCACACACCAACGAAGACCAGAGCGGGAAGTACCCAGGAGAGCAGCGTCGTAAACCACGTACTCTCCACCTCGCCGGCAAAACGCACCTTCGACTCCTCCAGTTCCTGGATGAGTGCCGGATCATCGACTCTGATCGTGACAAAGCGAGGCTCTCCACCGGCTACCCGCTGAATCTCCTCTACTTTTTCTTTGGAGAGGAGCCCTTCCAGCCCCTCCCGTTTCAGCCGCCCGTAAATGGCACGCGAACCGAGGGTCAGGTCTTCCACCTTGCCGGCTTTCAAGAGCACCTTAAATTCGCTGTAGGAGAGGGTCTCGGTGTGGCGGGCTATCAGGAAATCGTGAACGGCCAGCACCAGGAAGAAGGCCGCCACGAAGTACATGAGAGAATACTGCCGTTGCTTCTTTTCCATCACACTCATCTCTCAGCCTGCTGTGTGTTGCGGAACAGCTCAGCCGGCATTTCTCGCTTCAGCTCAACGTCGGTGATCCGAACTACCGATCCTGCGCGGGATGGTGCTCCTGCTGTTCC